>DASSOQ010000098.1:0-4279 GCA_035700365.1 Rhodanobacteraceae bacterium
CTCGAACGCTTCCGTGTCCGCCGTGCCGGTCATGCCCGACAGCTTGTCGTACATGCGGAACAGGTTCTGGAAGGTGATGGTGGCCATCGTCTGGTTTTCGCGCTGGATCGGCACGCCTTCCTTGGCCTCGACGGCCTGGTGCAGCCCTTCGGACCAGCGCCGGCCGGGCAGCGTGCGGCCGGTGAATTCGTCGACGATGATGATCTCGCCGTCACGCACGATGTAATCGACGTCGCGCTGGTACAGCGCGTGCGCGCGAAGGCCCTGGTTCAAGTGGTGCACGACTGCCAGGTTGCGCGCGTCATACAGGCTGGATTCTTCGTCCAGGATGCCGTTCTGGCGCAGCAGTTGCTCGGCGTGCTCCATGCCCTCCTCGGACAGGTGCACCTGCTTCTGCTTCTCGTCGACGTAGTAGTCGCCGGGCTCGGGCGGCTCGCCCGCGACCGATTCCTTGGCCTGCCGCGTCAGGTGCGGGACGATCCGGTTGACCCGGACGTACAGCTCGGGCGATTCCTCGGCGGGGCCCGAAATGATCAAGGGCGTGCGCGCCTCGTCGATCAGGATCGAGTCGACTTCGTCGACGATCGCGTAGTGCAGGCCGCGCTGGTAGCGCTGTTCCTTGGCGACCGCCATGTTGTCGCGCAGGTAGTCGAAGCCGAATTCGTTGTTGGTGCCGTAGGTGATGTCGGCGCCGTAGGCCTCGGCCTTTTCGGACATTTCCATGCCGGGCCACACGACCCCGACGGTCATGTCGAGGAAGTTGTAGACCTTGCCCATCCAGGCGGCGTCGCGCTTGGCGAGGTAGTCGTTGACGGTGACGACGTGCACGCCCTTGCCTTCGAGCGCATTCAGGTACACCGGCAACGTGGCCACCAGGGTCTTGCCCTCGCCCGTGCGCATCTCGGCGATCTTGCCCTGGTGCAGCACCATGCCGCCGATCAACTGCACGTCGTAGTGGCGCATGCCGATCACGCGCCGGCTGGCCTCGCGCACCACCGCGAAGGCTTCGGGGAGGATCTTGTCGAGGCTTTCGCCGTTGGCGATGCGCTGCCTGAACTCGGCAGTCTTGCCGCGCAGCGCGTCGTCGCCGAGGCCCTGGATCTCGGGCTCGAGCGCGTTGATGCGTCCCACGATTTTCGAAAGCTGCTTCAGCACGCGTTCGTTGCGGCTGCCGAAGACATTCGTCAGGAAATTTGGCATCGGACTGGGTTCGTATTCCGGACCTGTGGCGACAGGTCAATCGATCATGATAAAAGGACACGCCGCCCACGCCTAGGGATGGCGGCAAAATCGGCGGATTTCAAGGAAAGCAGGACCTTGATATCCATCGCGCGATTGCTCCCCTCTCTCTCAGCAAGATGCGGCCGTAGGCCGAGCGCGTAGCGCAGGGGGTGAGAGTATGAGACTTGCTTACGATGCGACGGATCGCGACCATGGGCGCCCACGGGCACCCGAACCCTCATCCGGCGCTGCGCGCCACCTTCTCACGAGGGGAGAAGGGAAAACGCTCTGCAGCCGTCGGGGTGGTCGCTACCGCCGCACGTACGCGATCGGATTAACCAGCTTGCCGTCGTGCCAGACCTCGAAATGCACGTGCGGGCCGGTCGAACGACCGCTCGAGCCGGCATCCGAAATCACCTCGCCCGCGTGCACGTGCTCGCCGACGTGGGCCAGCAGCTTGCTGTTGTGGGCGTAGCGGGTCATGTAACCGTCGCCGTGGTCGACCTCGACGACCTCCCCGTAACCCGGACGGACCCCGGCGTAGGTGACCACCCCGTCGGCCACGGCGTGGACCTGCGACCCGAAGGACACGCCGATGTCGAGGCCCGGATGGAAGCTCTCGTGCCCGGTGAACGGATCGATGCGCTCGCCGTACGAGGAGGTGATGTAGCCGTTCTTGACCGGCATGCCCGTCGGGATCAGGTCGGCGGTGACCTGCCGGTCGGTGAGCAGCGACTGCAGCACCCCGAGCTGGGTCTGCTGGACATCGAAACGCTCGCCCAGCCGCTCCATGCTCACCGACAGGTCGTACGGGAGCGAACGCCTGGGCGGAACGCTGGTTTCCGGACCACCGATGCCCGGCTTCTCGCTGAAATCGAATTCCGCGGGGTCGAGCTTGCCCGCGACCACCAGGCGCTGCCCCAGGGCATCCAGCCGGGCCGAATCCGCCTGCAACTCGCCGAGGCGCATCGCCATCCGGCTGAGATCGCGCTGCGCGTTCTCGCGCACCTGCTTCAGTTCCGCCTTCTGCGCCGCGATCTGCTGGTGCATCGAATCGATCTGCGCCAGCGTGCGGCTGCTCGGGCTGGCGATCCATACCGCGAGTGCCGCGCTCGCGAGGACGCAAGCCGTGATGCCCCCCGCCAATCGCCGGCACAGCCTGCGGTTGGCGCGCCTGCGATCCTCCAGCAAGGTTCCGGACCACTCGGATCGCTGCGAGCGGGCCACCAGTATCATGCCCATGTCCCGGCAACTGCCATATTCATAACCGTGTCTCCTGCCAAGCCGCTGCCCTCCCGTGACACCCGCGGCCCGACGCCTGTTTCGCAATGTGGCCCGGTCGCCGACCTGGCGGCCCGGGCACGCGTTGTTGACCTCGTGAGCCAACGGATTGTTCCGTGCCTGCCGACGCCGCTCCGCGATCACGTCGGTTTTGCCGGCCTGCGCAACGACCGGCTGCTGCTGCTGGTCGAGTCCCCCGCCTGGGCCACGCGCGCGCGCATGGACAGGGCGCGCATCCTTGCCGCCGTACATTCCCTCGGCTTTGCCGCGAGCTCCGTCGCGGCCAAGGTCGCGCCTTGCCTGGCGCCCTCCAGTGACTCCGCCGCTCCGCGGCCGTTGTCATCGCGCGGTGCGCAGACGATCCGCGCCGCGGCATCCGCCATCAGCGATCCGGAACTGCGCGCATGTTTCCTGGAACTCGCCGCGGCGGCGGAAACTCCGGCGGCCGGGTAGCGCACACCTCCGTTCCGTCGCGTCACCCGCCGACGGAAGCCGGTTTTATAGCATGGGCGGCGGCGCGCGTGCTGATCGAAATCCGCACAATGTCACAAATTGTGACACGGGCCGGGATGATCGGGGCCACCGCAACGTCGGCGACAGACCGCCAACCGGTCACGTAGGCCGGTTCAAGGAGCGCAGCGACGGAACCGGCAACGCGAGAACGGTGTGACGGTTGCAATCAACACCTGCTCCGGCCTTCGGCCTCGAGCCGGCCTACGCATCGGGCAAGCCCAGAGACTTCAACCGCTTGGGCGCGATGCGCGTAGTCACGTAGGCCGGTTCAAGGAGCGCAGCGACGGAACCGGCAATGCGAGACGGTATGGCGGTTGCAATCAACGCCTGCTCCGGCCTTCGGCCTTGAGCCGGCCTACGCGGCGGGCAAGCCCGAAGACCTCAAACCGCCTGGGCGGGATGGGCGTACGAGATCGGAGCCAGCGCCGGGTCGTCGAAGGTGACTTCTTCCCACGCCGACTTGTCGGCCAGCAGCGTCCGCAGGAGCTGGTTGTTCAACTGATGCCCCGACTTGTGGCCGAAGAACGCACCGATCAGGCTGTGGCCGAGCAGATACAGGTCGCCGATCGCGTCGAGGATCTTGTGCTTGACGAACTCGTCTTCGTAGCGCAGGCCATCCTCGTTCAGCACGCGGTAGTCGTCGAGCACGATGGCGTTGTCCATCGAACCGCCGAGCGCAAGATTCTTCTCGCGCAGCATCTCGATGTCGCGCATGAAGCCGAATGTGCGCGCGCGGCTGACTTCCTTGACGAACGAGGTCGTGGAGAAGTCGATCTCGGCCCTGGAAGCGCGGCGAGAAAAGATCGGGTGCTGGAACTCGATGGAGAAACCGACCTTGAATCCGTCGAAGGGCTGGAACTGCGCCCACTTGTCGCCGTCCTCCACCTTGACCGGCTTCTTGATCCGGATGAAACGCTTGGGCGCGGCCTGTTCCTCGATGCCGGCCGACTGCAGCAGGAACACGAAGGGACCGGCGCTGCCGTCCATGATCGGCACTTCCGGCGCGGACAAGTCGACATAGGCGTTGTCGATGCCGAGGCCGGCCATCGCCGACAGCAAGTGCTCGACGGTGCCGACGCGCACGTCGTCCTTGATGAGCGTGCTGGACAGCCGGGTGTCCCCTACGTACTCGCAGCGCGAAGGAATGCAGACCGGTTCGGGAAGGTCGGTGCGGCGGAACACGATGCCGGTGTTGACCGCCGCCGGACGCAGGGTCATGTACACCTTCTCGCCCGTGTGCAGACCGACGCCCGTCGCGCGGATC
>DASSOQ010000099.1:0-16215 GCA_035700365.1 Rhodanobacteraceae bacterium
GGGCGCGGCTACAATTCGCCGTTTCCCATGGCGGTAAGCCACCGATGCGCCTCTCCCAATTCCATCTCGCGACGACCCGCGAGGATCCCGCCGACGCCGAAATCGCCAGCCACCGCCTGATGCTGCGTGCAGGCATGATCCGCAAGCTGGCGTCGGGCATCTATACATGGTCGCCGCTCGGCATGCGCGTGTTGCGCAAGGTCGAGTCGATCGTGCGCGAGGAAATGCAGGACGCCGGGGCGATCGAGATGCTGATGCCGTCGGTGCAGCCGCGCGAGCTGTGGGACGAGTCGGGGCGCTGGAACAAGTACGGCCCGGCGCTTTTGAAGCTCCGCGATCGCCGCGAGCAGGAATTCTGCTACGGCCCCACCCACGAGGAAGTGATCTGCGAATTCGCGCGCAATGAATTGCGCAGCTACAAGCAACTGCCGGTCACCTTCTTCCAGATCCAGACCAAGTTCCGCGACGAAATCCGTCCCCGCTTCGGGGTGATGCGCTCGCGCGAATTCATCATGAAGGACGCCTATTCGTTCAACCTCGACCAGGCGTCGATGGATGCGACCTACCGGACGATGTACGAGGCCTACGGGCGCATATTCACCCGCCTGGGCCTGGAATTCCGCGCGGTCGCCGCGGACTCGGGCTCAATCGGTGGCGACGTCAGCCACGAATTCCAGGTGCTCGCCGATTCGGGCGAGGACGCCATCGCGTTTTCCGACGGCTCGGATTACGCCGCGAACGTCGAGCTGGCCGAGGCCATCGCGCCGCCCGGCGACCGCCCCGCGCCCGCGCAGCCGCTTGCGCGCGTGGACACCCCGACCCAGAAAACCATCGAGGAAGTCAGCGCCTTCCTCGGCGTGCCGCCGGAGCGATGCGTCAAGACCCTGCTGGTGCGCGGCACCGGCGGCGTGGTCGCGCTGTGCCTGCGCGGCGACCACGAAGTCAACGAGGTCAAGGCCGGCAAGCTGCCCGAGCTTTCCGGCGAATCGGTGCTGGCCAGCGAGGACGAGATCCGCGCGGCGACCGGCGCCTCGCCCGGCTTCATCGGACCGGTGGGGCTTCCGGAAGTCGTGCCGGTGATCGTCGATCGCGCCGCCGCCGTGCTTGCCGATTTCGTGTGCGGCGGCAATCGGGACGGAACGCACTACACCGGCGCGAACTGGGAGCGCGACGCGCGCATCACGCGGGTCGCCGACCTGCGCAAGGTCGTCGCCGGCGATCCATCGCCGGACGGGCACGGCACGCTCTCGATTGCGCGCGGAATCGAAGTCGGACACATCTTCCAGAACGGCGACAAATACACCCGCACGCTGGGCGTGACGGTGCTCGGCGAGGATGGACGCGACCAGACGCCGGTCACGGGCTGCTACGGCATCGGCGTCACGCGCATCGTCGCCGCCGCCATCGAACAGAACCACGACGAGCGCGGCATCGCCTGGCCCGAGCCGATGGCGCCGTGGCAGGCGGTGATCTGCCTCATCAATCCGAAAAACGATCCGGCGGTGAATGAAGCCGCCGAATCCCTGTATGCGGAATTGAATGCGCGCGGCATCGAAACGGCACTGGACGACCGCGGCCTGCGCCCGGGAGCAATGTTCGCCGATCTCGAATTGATCGGCATACCGCACCGGATCGTGGTCAGTGAACGGGGACTCGCCGCGGGCACGTTCGAATATCGCGGACGCCGTGACAGCGAGAGTCGCAACTTCGATCGCGCCGCATTATTGGAAAGATTTCCGGTGGCGAATTGAAGGCATTATCTGCGGGTTTTGCAACCGCGCGCCCTTTGCGTCAAAATGGCGGGGTTGATTGGAATCCCGCGATTGCCGATCGACGCCCTCCCATGCCTGACAGAACTGGAGTCAATATGGCAGCCATCGATGTCCGTTCGCTCAACAGCAAGCAGTCCCGCGAACTAATGCGCAAGCTGCAATCACACATGAAGGGAATCGACAAGGAGAAAATCGCCAGGGTCAAGGAAAAGGTCAACGCGCTGCTCAAGTCCGAAGGCGTCACCTTCGCCGAGGTCTACGGACGCAGGCGCGGCGGCAAGGTCGGCAAGGTCGCCCCGAAATACCGCAATCCGAACGGGACCGAAACCTGGTCCGGCCGTGGCAAGCGTCCGCGCTGGTTCCTGGCCGCGCTGAAGTCCGGCAAGAAGGAAAAGGACTTGTTGATCAAATAGGGCCGGGACTCTGGACTCGCGACCTCCGAAAGGACTGTCCGCTTACCCGTTTCCCCAAGGAAGGGGATCTCTGCGAAGCAGCGGGGGGATGTGCTCTTTCGATCCGACTTCAAAAGGGCGGAAGCCATCCCCCTCCCGCGCTTCGCGCGCGTTCGCTTTGCTCCGCCCTTCGTTCCGAAGGGGGAAGAAACCCGAAAGCAAACGCTCATCTCACAAACTCCTTCGCGGCGCGACCAGCAGGTCGCCGAACAGCAATCCCGCGACGAGGGAAATCAGCAGCGTCACCAGCAGTACCGCGATGTGGGAACCGCTCGCGATCTGGTTGTTGAGCAGGTCCGTGACGCTGCGGAACCCCACGCTCCCCGGCACCAACAGCAACATGCCCGGTTCGCGCACCAGCGCGCCCGGGCGATGCCGGAGGCGCGCATAGAGGTTGCTGCCTGCACCCAGCACCAGCCCGCCGATGAACACGCCGAAGGGGGCGCCGAGCGCGGTGCCGCTCCAGTAGGTCACGAGATATCCCGCGACCACCGACACGAGGATCAGCGGATAATCACGGCGTGCGGCCTGGAACAGCATCGCGAACGCGACCGCGGCCACGACCAGCGCCGGCCATTGCGTCCACGCCGGCAGCGAGGGCAGCGAATGGTCGGCCGGCACGATGTGCGCCACCGCGCACACCTGCGCCGCGGCGATGGTCCCGAAGGTCAGCTTGAGGATCGTCGCGGCCGCACCGGCGAAGCGCGCCACCCCTGACGCCAGGTGCTGGCTGGTCAACTCGCGGACGGCATTGGTCAGCGACATGCCCGGCACCAGCACGATCAAGGCGGACAGCACCACCATCTTCAATCCCAACGGCACCAGCCAGGCGCTGACCATGGTCGCGATGAAGGTCGCCACCAGCGCCGCCAGCGCATCGCCGGCCACCGCCAGCCGCGGCCGGGTGTAACCGGCCACCACGATGGCGCCGATCAGGAGGCCGATCACGCCCGTGACCAGCGCATCCTGCCAGGAGGTGTGGAACAGCACCGCGACGCTCGCCGCGGAAAGCCCATAGCTGACCACCGTCGCCCACAGGTCCCGGCGCGGCAGCGGCAGGCCCAGCGCGTGGAGCTGCTGCATGCCGATGCGCGGCGACAGGATGCCGGCGGCAACCTGGTCGGCGATTTCGTCGGCACGGCACAGGCGGGCGAGATTCACGTCGCCCGGAGCGATCCGCACCACCTGGGTGAGCTCTGCGATCCCGTCGCCCTCGGGTGCGGCGAACGACAGTACGATCGACGTCGGCGTGGACAGCACGTCGCAGGCAAGGCCCAGTTGCTGCGTCACGTTGCCGATCGCCTGTTCCAGGCGCGGCGCGGCCGCGCCGTACTGGTGCAACCGGCGCGCGAGTTCGACCACGAAACCGATCCGCGCGCGGCGCTGCTCGTCGAAAACCAGCGTGCCGCCCGGTTCCCCGCTGCCGGCCGATCGTGCTTCGATCATCGTTGCATCCCCATCCGCGGCCGCAGCCGGCGTACGCAATGGCCGTCATGCACTGCAGCGATCCCCGCTCCGTCAAGTGTTGCGCCGGCGTGCGCCGGCCTGCCATGGAAACCGGCGCGCCGGACGCTCGCCGCGCGATTCGAAAAATCCCGGCGCAGTATAGCCAGCCGCAACCGGGGCCGGCCCCTCGAAATCAGCTTCGGTGATCGGGCAGCGACACCGCCACCCGCAGGCCCCCGCCCTCGCGATTGGCGAGCACGATCCGGCCACCGTGCGCCTCGACGATCTCGCGCGCCAGCGCCAATCCGAGCCCGGTGCCCGAGCGCTTGGTCGAATAGAACGGCAGCAGCGCCTGCGCGAGCACGGTGTCGCTCATGCCCGGTCCGCGATCGGCGACCTCGATCCGCCAGTGGTGCATCACGTGCTGGATCGCGAGGGTCACCTCGTCGCCCCCGCTGCCCGATTCGTGGGCGTTCTTGATCAGGTTGATCAGGACCTGTTCGATCTGCGCCGCGTCGAATTGCCCGGGATCCGGCGGCGGCTCGCCCAGCAGGCGGAACTCGCAGTGCATCCGCAGCGCGTCGAGGAACGCATCCCATGCGATCGGCGCCGGGTTCGGTTGCGGCAACTTGGCGAAACTCGCATAGCCCGCGGTGAACGAGTGCAGGTGCCGCACGCGCTCGCCGATCCCTTCGAACACCCGGGGAAGCTGGGCCAGGTCGTTGCGGCGCGCCAGCACCGCCCCGGAATGCGCCAGCGACGAAATCGGCGCCAGCGAGTTGTTGAGCTCGTGGCTGATCACCCGGATCACGCGCTTCCACACCGCGACTTCCTGGCGCGACAGCTCGCGGGTCATCCGCTGGACCAGGTACAGGCGGTGCGCCCGGCCCTGTAGCCGGAAGTCGCGCCGGGACAGGTGGAAGTATTCCTCTTCGTTGCCCATCTCGACGCCGAACAGGCTGTCCTCGCTGGCAGCCAGCGCCTGCCGCATCGGCTCCGGGCAGGCATCGAGCAATTCCTCGAACTCCATTCCGACCGGGTTCTTGCCGTCGTTGAACAGGTGCCGCGCGGAGACATTCGCATAGACGATGTGGTCGCGGGCGTCGGTCAGCACCAGCGCCGTCGGCGAGTGCTGCACCACCGTGTCGAGCAACAGTTCCCGTTGCACCAGGTCCTGGCGCTGCGCGCGCAATGCATGCCCCAGTTCGTTGTGGGCCTCGATCAATTGGCCGAGCTCGTCGCGGCGGCGGGTGCGCAGCGAAATACTGAAGTCGCCGTCGCGATAACTCGCGACACTTCCCGACAGCGCGCGCAACAGGCGCCGCACCGGCTGCATCGCGGCGTGCGCCCCCCAAAGGAGCGGCACGAGGCACGCCAGCACCGCGACGATTGCGGCCAGCCACAGGCTTCCCGTCCAGGTCGCCAGCGCGGCCGACAAGAACGCCGCCGCCACCGCGGCCGCGACCAGCATCAGCGCGAGTTTGCCTTCGAGGGACGAGAAGCGCATGGATTTACGGTTCAGGAGCTGGGGATGCGGACGTGCGAAGCCTAGCAACACTCCCAAGACATGGGTTTGACGCATCCCGTGCTTCATCCGGGAGCGCCCAACGGATCGTGTGGCGTTGTTGGGCTTCCTTCGGATGGATCCGGACTCAACCCAACCACTGCCGCGGGTGTCAGCAACCATCCATGGTGCGTGGCGCCGGTGCAGCCATCGCTGGCCGCCCGTGAAGTCGCGCGCGTTGCGCCGACATCGCGCAAACGCGGCCGCTCACCCCTCCGTGGGGATCCCGTAGCGCTGCATCCGCCGGTACAGCGCCTGCCGCGACAATCCGAGCGCCCGTGCCGCCTGGCTGATCACGCCGCCCGCTCGATGCAGCGCCTGCTCGACGGCCTCCCGCGGCGGATCGTCGAGGCTGCGCGACACGACGGGTGCCGCAGCCGGGAGGCCGAGGTGCGCGACGCTGATCGCATCGCGGCCGCACAGCAACCGGGCGCGGTCGATGGTGTTCCTGAGTTCGCGCACGTTGCCCGGCCACGGGTATGCGGCCAGCGCGTCGCGGGCTTCGTCCGACAGCACCGCGGCGCCATCGAGGAAGAACTCGGCCAGGGGCAGGATGTCATCGGGCCGCTCGACCAGCGGCGGCAGGGCGATCTCGATCGTGTTCATCCGGTAGTAGAGATCCTCGCGGAACCTGCCGTCGCGGATCATCGCCGGGAGGTCGGCATTGGTCGCGCTGATGACCCGCACCCTCACCTTGCGCGTGCGGGTGGACCCGAGGCGCTCGAACTCGCCCGACTCCAGCACGCGCAGCAGCTTCATCTGGCCTGCCGCGGGCAGGTTGCCGATCTCGTCGAGGAACAGCGTCCCGCCGTCGGCCACCTCGAAGCGGCCCTCGCGCGCGCGGGTCGCGCCGGTGAAGGCGCCGGCATCGGCGCCGAACAGCTCGGCCTCGATCAACTCGCTCGGCAGCGCGCCGCAATTCACGGTCACCAGCGGCTTGCCGCGAACCGCCGAATTGGCGTGCACGATCTCCGCGATGCGTTCCTTGCCGGCGCCGTTCGGGCCGGTGATCAACACCGGCACGTCGGCGCGCGCGACCTGGCACGCCAGCTCCAGCACCCGCAGCATTTCGTCCGAGGCGAACACGATGCCGCACAAGTCGTAATCGCGCTCCAGCGCCTCGCGGCGGCGGCGACGGGTCATGCGCGCGCGTTCGCTGGTGCGGGCGTTTTCGGAAAGCTCGAGCAGGTTCTCGACGGTCGCCAGCAGCTTGGCGTCGTCCCAGGGTTTGGACATGTAATCGGCGGCGCCGGCCTTGACCAGGCTCACCGCGGTCTCGAGGTGCGACCAGCCGGTCAGGAGGATCACCGGCAGGTCGGGATGCCGCTCGCGGATCGCATGGAAAAGCGCGACGCCCTCCTCGCCCGAGGTCGTGTCGGCGCTGAAGTTCATGTCGGCGATCACGAGGTCAACCCGCTCGTGCGCCAGCAGCCCCAGCCCGTCCTGCGGCGTCGGCGCGGCCAGCGGCCGGATGTCGTTGAGCGACAGCAGCAGCGACAGCGCGTCGCGCACCGCGGCCTGGTCGTCGATGATCAATACGGTTCGCATGGTTCATCGGCAGATTGGACAATGCGCGAGGCTAACACGCTTTGTGTTCTCCTCTCCCTCGATTCGCGAAGGGGCCTGCTGGTCTTCCCCCTTCCGAAGGGAGGGGGACCGACGGGGATGGCTCTTGCTCCAGTCACGAGATTCCCGATCCTTCGCATCCATTGCTTCGTCCCGAAGCGGGATTCATCACACGCTTCGCGTCGCCACCACCGGCGGCACGCGGGACGCCCGCAGCGCGGGAGCCAGTACCGCGAGCTGGCCGAGCACCCACAGCACCACCGCGCCGACCGGCAGGTACCACAGCGGCAGGCGCGGCAATTCGAAGTGCTTCATCAACAAGAGGTTCAGGCCGACCGCCAGCACGATGCCCACCACCACCCCGAACGTGACGATCAGGAAATTCTCGGTCTGGAAATAGCGCAGGATGTCGCCGCGGGTCGCGCCGATCGCGCGGCGGATGCCGATGGTGCGGGTGCGCTGCTGCACCCAGAAACTCGCGAGCCCGGTAATGCCGAGTGCAGTGACGAACAACAGGCCCAGCGCCGCGGCCAGCAGCAGGCCGACCATGGTGTTGTCGCGGCGAAAGTAATCGCCGCGGATTTGCGCGTAGGTTTGCGCATCGCCGGCCGACACCTGGCGATCCGGCTTGCGTTTGGCCAGCGCGGCCGAAGCTTCCTTCATCACGCTCGCGCGATCCGAAGGCTTGCTGCGCAGCGCAAACATGGCGCGTCCGGTGACCGGCTCGACCGGCAGCAGCACGGATTGGTCGTCGCTGCCGGCATCGCCAAAGTTGGCGGTGTGCAAATGCTCGATGACACCTACGATGGGGCTGCCATGCCCCAGCATGATCCCGCTGCCGCCGAAATACACGATCCGGCCAATTACCTGGTCCGGGTGCTCGGGAAACAGGCGCTCGGCGAACCGCCGCGTGACGATGAGGGCCGGGTAGTTGACCGGTCCGTCGACTTCGCCGGCGAGGTACTCGTCATCACGGAAGTCGCGCCCGGCGATCAGCTTCAGCCCGAGCGTCGGCAGCATTCCCGGGCCGCCGGCATAGACGTCCGCGGAGGCACAGCCAGGGACATCGATCGAGTGTGCCTTCTTCACAGCCTCGACCGCATCCAGGTTGGTGCAACCGCCCGCCGAATGCTGGCTGCGGGAAAACGGCACGTTGTTGACGATCGCGGCGGATTCCACGCCCGGCAACCTGCGCAATGCCGCCAGGTCCGCCTTGTGCAGGCTGAGCGCCTCGCTGCCCGCCTTCACCTGCAGATCGTGGACCATGACGATCGAAAGCGAAGCTTCGTCCAGCCCGCTGGGCACCGTGATCTGGTCGATGCGCTGGACGATCAGGAACACGGCATTGCACACGATGGCGCAGGTGAACGCCACCTGCAGTGCCAGCAGCGTGGCCGTCAGTTTGTGCTTGCGCAATGTCGAGACGAT
Organism: Rhodanobacteraceae bacterium; assembly: GCA_035700365.1. Taxonomy (GTDB): domain Bacteria; phylum Pseudomonadota; class Gammaproteobacteria; order Xanthomonadales; family Rhodanobacteraceae; genus 66-474. The sequence continues at coordinate 8,229 of DASSOQ010000099.1, forward strand.
CGGTCGGATTTGCATCTAGGACACCTTTTCAATCCCATTATTCGACAGCGCCTGCTTTTGCAGGAGCGGCCCGTGGCCGCGACGGGTCGCGGGCATGGCCCGCTCCTACAGCGTCTTCAACTGCAACGCCGGCGCGATCCGGCAGGCCCGCCACGCCGGCAGCAATCCGGCGACCACGCTGACCGCGATCGCCAGCACGACCGTCACCACCAGCATCTGGCCGTCCATGTGCGCCAGTTGCGCGTAGTCGTCGGGCCGCTGCCGGACGCTCCACAGTCCGAACTCGGCAATGCCGATGCCGAGCAACCCGCCGGCCAGGCCGATCAGCCCCGACTCGATGCCGAACTGCACGAAGATGTTGTGCCGGGTGGCGCCCAGCGCGCGGCGCACGCTGATCTCGCCGGTCGAGCGCAGGAACTTGGCCAGCAGCAGGGCGATGATGTTCACCATGCACACGAACAGGAATCCCAGCGCCAGCCAGGCCTGCAGCAATACGTCGGTGGGCACCATCCCCTGGCGGTGCAGCCATTGCATCAAGCCGTACAGCCTGGCTTCGTCGGGCGGGCGCTCGTAGCGGCCGGCGGCCTTTTGCTGCGCCGAGTAATTGACCAGGAAGCGGTTGTAATCGGCGACCTGCCGTGGCGTATCCAGCCGCACCCAGAAATTCAACCAGCTGGTGGTCGGGCTGGTCAATGACGTGTCGTCGCCCCACCCACTCATCCAGTTCGAGTCGAGTTTCATGTTGACCGCCGCGGCCAGCGGCAGGAAGAACTGGTCGGCTTCGTTGAAGCTCGCGCTGACGGCATAGAACAAGGGCTCCGGGTGCCAATCCTTGACCACGCCGACCACCCGGAAATCATGCGAGCCGAGTTGCACCGACTTGCCCAGCGCCTGCTCGTTGCCGAACAATTTCCGGGCGAATCCTTCCGTCAACACCACCACCGGTGCGCCCTCGGCATCGGCCTGCTTCGGCCACGGATCGCCGACAATGAACGGCACGCCGAACATGGGGAAGAAATCCCGCGTGGTGAAGCTTCCGACCACCGACTCCGGATGCACACCCGGCCGGGTGGAGTGCACCACGAGATTGCCGCGGCCAACCGCGACCTCCTGCACCCCCTTGCGCGCATCCAGCAAGGCCTTCGCATCCGGCCAGGTCAAGGCGGCGTTCGGGCCGTGGCCAATGGCTTCCGGAGTGAGCTTGTAGCTGAGCGGCAAGGGATTGAGGAACGGCCGGTACAAATGCGCGCTGCGTCCCGGCAAGGGATCGCCGCTCATCACGTGCAACACCGTGAGCATGGTCATCGAGGCGCCGATGCCGAGCCCGATCGCCAGCACCATCAGCCCGGTCATGACCGGCGTTCGCTTGAGGCTTCGCCAGGCGAGGTCGAGGTAGTAGCCGAACATATCAGTCACTCCATTCAGAACCTCCCCCTTCGCTTGCGAAGGGGGATTGAGGGGGATGGCTCTTCGTACGGCCCAACATCCCCCCGCGCCTACGGCGCGACCCCCTTCCCCTGGAAGGGGGTAATCATCACGCGCCCCTGGTCGCCACCACTGGCGGCACGTTCGCCGCACGCAGCGCCGGCCCCAGCACCGCGACCTGTCCCAGCAGCCACAGCGCGAGCGCGCTGGCCGGCAGGTAGTACCACGGCATCCGGAGCGTCTGGTAATGCTGCATCAGGTAAAGGTTGATGCCGAACGCCAGCGCCATCCCGATCGCGACACCGGCGGTGCTCAACATGAAATTCTCGGTCTGGAAGTACTGCATGATGTGCGCGCGCGTGGCGCCTACCGCGCGGCGGATCCCGATCTGCCGCCGCCGCTGGCCGACCCAGAAACTGGTCAGCCCCACGATGCCGAACGCTGTCACCGCCAGCATCACCACGCACACCAGCACCAGCATCCACACCATGCTGCGGGTGTCGGCGAAGAACTGGTCGCGTATGTCGCTGAACGTCCTGCCCTTGACCACCGCGTTCGGCGACAACGCCTCGAGTTTCCGCTGCGCGGCAAGAAGCACCCGCCCACGGTCCTGCGGCTCGCTGCGCACGATGTAGTCATTGAGCACGGCTGCGGGGCTCAGCGGAAAGAACATCGCCCAGTGGAAACCGGCGGCCCCTTCGCCATTGCGGTTGGGGCGCAACACGTCCGCGACCACGCCAACCACGGTGAAGCTGTTGTCCTTGCCGATCCATGCCTGCTTGCCGAGCGCGTTCCCGCCGGGCCACAACCGTTCGGCCAGGCTCTCGGTGACGAGGACGGAGTGCCCGGAGGGAAGGTAGCTGTCGGTCAGCCTGCTGTCGGCGTACTCGCCGTCGTTGAAGAAGCGCCCCTTGACCAGGCGCAGGCCGAGGGCCTCCGGACCGCCCCTGGTGAACATGTACTGGGCCACGTTCGGGTTGTCCTTGTTCATCACGTCGCGCGGCCTGGTTGCGATGTTGGAGTTCCAACTGTTCTGGCCGAGCGGCACCATGTTGACCGCCGCCACCGCGGTGACGCCAGGCACCTCGCGCAAGGCGGCGAGGTCGCGCGGAATGTCGGCGTGGGCAAGTTCGGGATCGGTGCCGAGCACGCGAATGTCGACAATGCCATGCTCGTCCATCGCGTTCTGCACGTGCATCTCGCCGACACGCTGGCTGATCATGAACACCGCGTTGCACAGGACCGCACAGGCGAGCGCGATCTCCAGCACGATCAACAGGGCTGGAATCTTGTGCTTGCGAAGGGAAGCCAAAATGGGTTGGATTTGCATGACTGCATCTCTCTCAAGACGTTTTTGTAGGAGCGCGCCATGCGCGCGACCGGCTGGCGCCAAGCTTACGGTCGCGGCCATGGGCCGCTCCTACACCGATTTCAATTGCGGGGCAGGCGCCACGACGCAGGCGCGCCATGCGGGCAGCAACCCCGCAACCAGGCTCGCGACCAGCGCCACCACGAAGGTGAACAGGAACATCGCGACGTCCAGGTGCGCGAGGCTCGCGTACTGCGCGGGCTGCTGGCGTATCGCCCACAGACCGAGTTCGGCGAACGCCAGCCCCAGTACGCCGCCGGCCAGTCCGACGATCGCGGATTCGACCATGAATTGCGCGAAGATCGTGCGGCGCGTGGCACCCAGCGCACGCCGCACGCCGATCTCGCGCGACCGCCTGAGGCACTTCGCCAACAGCAGGCCCACGGTGTTGACCACGCAGATCAGCAGGAAGCCGAACGCGAGACCCGCCTGCAGGCGCACGTCGTCGGGCACCACGTGTTGCTCCTGCATGAACTGCATGACATCGGGCAGTTCGACCTCGGGTCTGTGGAAGCGGCCCAACGAAATCTGCTGCTGCACGTAATTCGACAGGAACGTCTTGTAGCCGGCCACTGCCGCGGCGTTGCGCACCTCCACCCATAGGTAGACGAACACGCAGGGCGAGGTTTCGAGGTGCTTGACATCGGCGGCCTCCCAGCAACTGACGTTCTGCGGGTCCATGCCGTCGGCGCGCGCAGACTGCAACGGCAGGAACACGGCGTCACCGTTCCCGTAACTGCGACCGCCGAGGCCCACCGCGTAAAAACGGGGCTGCGGCGCCCACGGCTCCAGCACGCCAACGATCCGGTAGTCGTGTTCGTTGATGCGGATGGTCCTCCCGACGCTATTCTTGCCGCCGAACAACTTGTCGTTGAGGAACCCGGCGATCACCGCGACCCGCGCGCGATCCTCCCCGTCCTGCCCGCTCCAGCCGGTGCCGTACTGGAACGGCGCATCGAACATCGCGAAGAAGTCGGCGGTCGTCATCACGCCGTCGCTGAAGAACGGTTTCTGGTCCTCACCGGTTCGACGCGGCTCGATCTTGACCTGCGTCAACGCCATCGCCGCCTGCCGCTCCGCCTTGTGCGCACGGATCAGGTTCATGGCGTCGGTGTACGGCATCAGCCCGCCCCAGGGCGGCCTGGTCTGGTCCGCCACGTAGCCTTGCGCCGGCAGTGGATCGATTTCCGGGTGGAGCACCCGCGCGCTCTTCTGCGGCAGCGGATCCCCCGACAGCAGCTTCAGCACAGCCAGCGTCGTGATCGAAGCGCCGATGCCGAGGCCCAGCGCCAGCACCATCAGCGCGGTGAGCACGCGGTTGCGCTTGAAGCTGCGTAGTGCGAGGTCGAGGTAGTAACGCAACATTCAAACGTCTCCCATGCTTGTCTTCCCCTTTCCAAAGGAAGGGGGCCAGATCTTCTTCCCCCTTCGCTTGCGAAGGGGGATTGAGGGGGATGGCTCTCCAATCTCCGGAGCGCATCCCCCGATGCTGCGCATCGACCCCCTTCGTTCCGAAGGGGGTATTCATCACACGCTCCTCGTCGCCACCACCGGCGGCACCGCCGCTGCACGCAACGCAGGCGCCAGCACCGCGAGCTGCCCGAGCAGCCACAAAGCCACCACGCCGACCGGCAGGTACCAAAGCGGCAGGCGCGGCACCTCGAAGAACTTCATCAAGCCGAGGTTGATGCCGATCGCCAGCACCACGCCCAGTGCGATGCCGAACGTGACGATCAGGAAATTCTCGGTCTGGAAGTAGCGCAGGATGTCGGCACGCGTGGCGCCCAGCGCGCGACGGATCCCGATCTGCTTGCGGCGCTGGGCGACCCAGAAGCTCGCCAGCCCCACGATCCCGAAGGCGGTGACGCCCAGCAGCGCCACGATCACGCCGACCAGCAAGCCCGCCATCGCGCGGTCGGTCCGGAAGAACCTGGCGCGCAGCGCCGGGACGGTGTCGCTCCATTCGTGGTCGACCACCGCATCGGGCGCGATCTTCGCGATGGCCGCCTTGGCCTGGACCATCACCCGGTCGAGATCGCCGGGTTCGGCGCGGATGAGATAGCTGCCGGCGAATTGCGGCCCCGGCAACGCCGGGACGAACACCGTCCACTCGGCGCCGTTCTCGCCTTCCTCGTTGTATTGCGATACCGAAAGGTGCTCGAGGACGCCGGTGACGCGGAAGCGGAACTTGTCGGTCCAGAATTCCTTGCCCAGGGCTTCCTGGCCGGGCCACAAGTGCTCGGCCAGCGCGCGCGTGACCAGGACCGGCGCCTGCGCCGGCAGGTAATTCACCACCGGCTGGTAGTCCGACTGCGCCGGCAGGTGCCCGTCGACGAGCTGCAGGCCGAGCGCCTTCGGCGTGCCCGGACCGCCGAGGTAGAACTGGACCACTCCGCCGTGCTGCTTGCCGTCGGGATCCAGCGAAATGCCGGCGACGCCCGACCACTGGCCGAAAGGCACGGAACTCGCCACGTTCACCGATTCGACGCCCGGGATCTTCCCGAGACCGGAGGTCACCCGCGCGTTCAGGTCGTCGGCGTGTTCCGGATCGAAGCCTTCCAGCGACAGGACCCCCAACGACGATTCGTCCACGCCGCTTGCGATCCGCATCGCCGAAAGGCGATCGGTGATCAGGAATACCGCGTTGCACAACACGGCACAGGCCAGCGCGATTTCCAGCGCGATCAGCACGGTGGCGAGCCGGTGTCGTTTCAATGCTGCGAGGACGGGTTGGATCTGCATGTCCAAATCTCTTCAATGAACTTGTAGGAGCGGGCCATGCCCACGATGCTTCTTTGACCTTTCTGTCGCGGCCATGGGCCGCTCCTACAACGTCTTCAGTTGCAACGCGGGCGTGATCCGGCTCGCACGCAACGCCGGCAGCGCGCCGGCGAGCAGGCTCACCGCGACCGCCAGCGCAAAGGTGATGGCGAACATCGCCACATCCATGTGCACCAGGTCGGAATACGGCGTCTCCTGGCTGCGCACCAGCCACAGGCCCACCAACGTCAGCAACCAGCCACCCACGCCGCCGATGAAACCGATCAGGCCTGCTTCGGTGAGGCACTGCGCGAAGACGGCACGACGCGATGCGCCGAGCGCACGCCGCACGCCGATCTCGCCGGCGCGGCGCAGGAATTTCGCCAGCAACAGGCCCACGGTGTTGAACAGGCAAATCGCCAGGAATGCGAACGCGAGCCAGGCTTGCAGCTTCACGTTCTTTGGCGTGACGTGGTTGAAATCGAGCCACTGCATCAGGGTCCGGAGGCGGGTCTCCGTGTAGCCGATCCGTCCCAATGCCTTCTGCTGCCGGGCATAGCCCGCCATGAATTCGCGGTAGGACGCCGCCTTCGCAGGGCTGTCCAACTCCACCCACAGGCCAATCCAGTTGCACGGCGAGTTCTGGAGGTGCCCCGGTTGCGGCGGCATGGCCCAGCAATTGAACTGGTAGAAGTTGCCGTCATTGATCTGGAGCCCGGTGAAGAACGGCACGAACACATCTTCCGGCTGGCCGTAGAAACTTCCGGTATCGCCATTGGCGAAGCGCCCGCCGGCAATGTCGTAGAACCTCGGCGCCGGACGCCACGGCTTCAGCACGCCCACGATCCGCACGTCGCTGTCGCGGATCCGCAAGGTCTTGCCCACGCTGTCCCTGCCGCCGAAAAGCTTGTCGTTCAGATCGGAGGAAATCACCGCCACCCGGGCGCGGCTGGCGCCGTCGGCGGCGGTCCAGGCGGAGCCGTATTCGAACGGCACGTTGAACATCGGAAAGAAGTCGGACGTCGTCGACAACATCGTCAGCATCAGCGGCGGCCGGTTCGCATCGGGCGCATGCAGCTTGATCGGGCTGTCCACGATCAGCGCCTGGCGATCGGCGCGGCGCGCGCTCCACAGATCCACCGCGGAGCGGTAATCCATCTTGTCGGGCGGTTCCGCATGGCTGTAATCCGGCGTGGGATCGCCATCGACCTGAGCGTAGAAAAGCTGCGCGCTCTTGCCCGGCAACGGATCGCCCGACAGCAGGTGCATCACCGTCAGCGTGGTCATGCTGGCGCCGATGCCGATGGCGATGGCGACCACCATCAGCACGGTGAGCAGCTTGTTGCGCTTCAGGCTGCGAAACGCCAGGTCGAGGTAGTACGTAAACACCTTGGACTCCCTATGGACTCCCTCCCCTTCAAGGGGAGGGCTGGAGTGGGGATGGGTTTCCCGAAACGTCGACGCAAAAACCCCATCCCCACCTGAATCCTCCCTTGAAGGGGAGGACTTCAAAACTCACACGCTGCGCGTGGCCTCCACCGGCGACACCTTCGACGCGCGCAGCGCCGGGGCGAACACCGCGCCCTGCCCCAGCACGAGCAACGCCCCGATGCCCACCAGCACGTACAGCACCGACATCCGGTCCATCTGGAACTGCTTCATCATCCAGAGGTTCAAGCCGACCGCGAGGATTCCGCCGAGTACGACACCGGCGCCGGCGATCAGCAGGTTCTCGGTCTGGAAGTAGCGCAGGATGTCGCGGCTGGTCGCACCCAGCGCCCGCCGAATGCCGATCTGCTTGCGCCGTTCGCCGACCCAGAAGCTGGTGAGGCCCACGATCCCCGCTCCCGTGACACACAGCAGGATCGCGCAGATCACCCCCATCAGGACGGCCATGCCGACGTCGGCGCGATAGGCGCGCTGACGGACCTCGCTGAACGGATGGATGCCGAGCCCCTGGTCCAGCTCGCCGTCGATCACGCGCATCGGATTGGCGTCGTACAGCGCCTTGCGTGCCTCGCGCATCGCCGCGTCCAGCCTTCCGGGCTTGGCGCGGACGGCGGTGCGCGTGTACTGGAAGTCGATGCGTACCGGTTGCAGCAGCGAGTTGAAATCAAAGCTGTTGCTCCAGCTGCCGGTACTGGGCGCCTGCAGGCGCGCGACGATGCCGATGATCGTGCTGGGCACGGCGTTGCCGTCGAGGTAGACCGTCTTGCCGAGGGCGTCCCCCTTCGGAAACAGCTTGTCGGCCAACTGCTTCGTCACGATCACGATCGCGGGTTCCCCGACATCGCGGAAGCCGCGGTGCTGTATCTCGTCCGACGTGAAGTTGCGGCCCCCTACCAGGCGCAATCCCAATGTTTTCAACATCTGTTCGCCGCCGAAATAGTAGAACGCATGAGCCGTCGAATGCTGCTGGTCCGGCTTCAACCC
>DASSOQ010000100.1:0-5173 GCA_035700365.1 Rhodanobacteraceae bacterium
GCGTTGCCGCCGGCGGCCGTGGTGTTGACGGTGAAGGTGCGTTCGGTCGCGAAGCGCAGCAGGTAGTGCGGGCCGCCGGCCTTGGGTCCGGTGCCGGACAGGTTCTCGCCGCCGAACGGCTGCACGCCGACCACCGCGCCGATCTGGTTGCGGTTGACGTAGCAGTTGCCGACGCGGACGCGCGCCTGGATGTATTCGACCGTTTCGTCGATGCGGCTGTGGATCCCGAGCGTCAAGCCGTAGCCGGTTGCGTTGACCTGGTCGATCACCTTGTCGAGTTCGCCGGCCTTCCAGCGCACCACGTGCAGCACCGGGCCGAACACTTCGCGTTCGAGCACCGCGAGCGACGCGATTTCGTAGGCGTGCGGCGCGAAGAAGGTGCCGTGCGCACAGGAGTCCGGCAGCTTCACTTCGCGGATCAGCTTCGCCTGCTTGTCCATCCGCGCGGCGTGCGATTGCAGCATCTTGAGCGCGTCGTCGTCGATCACGGGGCCGACGTCGGTCGAAAGCAGCGCCGGGTCCCCGACGGTGAGCTCGTCCATCGCGCCACCGAGCATCCCGATGACCTTGTCGGCGACCACGTCCTGCACGTACAGCACCCGGCTCGCCGAGCAGCGCTGGCCGGCGGAATCGAAGGCGGAGCTGACGACGTCCTTGACCAGTTGTTCGGGGAGCGCCGAGGAATCGGCGATCATTGCGTTCTGCCCGCCGGTTTCGGCGACCAGCGCGGCGATCGGTGCGTCGCGTTCGGCGAGCGCGCGGTTGATCGCGCGCGCCGTTTCAGTGGAGCCGGTGAAGGCCACGCCGCCGACGCGGTTGTCGCCGGTGAGCGCGGGGCCGACGGTCGCGCCGTCGCCGGGAACGAACTGCAGCACGTCGGTCGGAACGCCGGCCTCGTGCAGCAGCTTCACCATCGCGTGCGCGACCAGCGTGGTCTGCTCGGCGGGCTTGGCGATCACCGCGTTGCCGGCCACGAGTGCCGCGCTGACCTGGCCGGTGAAGATCGCGAGCGGGAAATTCCACGGGCTGATGCAGACGAACACGCCGCGCCCGTGCAGCGAGAGTTCGTTGGTTTCGCCGGTCGGTCCGGGCAGGGCTTCCGGCTGGCCGAACAGGCGCCGCGCCATGGTCGCGTAGTAGCGCAGGAAGTCGGCCGCCTCGCGCACCTCGGAAATGGATGCGCCGATCGTCTTGCCGGCTTCGCGCACGCACATCGCGATGAACTCGCCGCGACGCGCTTCCAGTTGGTCGGCCGCGTATTCGAGGATCGCCGCGCGGCTCGCGGCCGGCAGGCGGTCCCAACCGGGCTGGGCGGCGACGGCATTCGCGAGCGCCTTGTCCACCGTGGCGGTGTCGGCGCCCTGCCAGGCGCCGATTTCGACGCGGCGGTCGGCCGGGTTCGTGACCTTCACGGTGTTGCCGGACGGCTTGGCGCCGGGCACCAGCGGCGCCGCGTGCCATGGTCCCGGGTGCCGGTTGGCCGCTTCGGCGAGCGACGCGAGTTCATTGTCGTCGGACAGGTTCACGCCCATGGAATTCTTCCTCAAGCCTTCATAGAGATTCACCGGCAGCGGGATGCGCGGGTGCGGCTTCGACGCGAATCCGCGCACCACCTCGCAGGGATCGCCCACCAGCTTCTCCATGGGCAGGAATTCGTCGACCACATGATTGATGAAGCTGGTATTGGCGCCGTTTTCCAGAAGCCGGCGTACCAGGTACGGCAACAGGTCGCGGTGGCTGCCGACCGGCGCGTACACGCGGCACGGCACGCCCAGATGCTGTCCTTGGGCCATGGATGGCCCAACGCGCAGCGAAGCTGAGTCCGGACCTGTGCCCGACTCGGCGCGCGCCGACAAGCCATGGATGGCCTTGTTCGGCGCATTGGACACGATCACTTCATCGTACAGCTCCTTGCCCATGCCGTGCAGGCGCTGGTACTCGAACGGACGGCCGCGCGCGATGTGGTGGATCGCGGCGATCGTGTGCGCGTTGTGGGTCGCGAACTGCGGGTAGATGACGTCGCTGCCGGCCTCGAACATCCGCCGCGCGCAGGCGAGGTAGGACACGTCGGTGTTGGGCTTGCGCGTGTACACCGGATAGCCGGCGAGGCCTTGTTCCTGGGCCAGCTTGATCTCGGCGTCCCAGTACGCGCCCTTGACCAGCCGCACGCACCAGCGGCGGCCGGCGTCGCGCGCGGTCTCGGCCAGCCAGTCGATCACGAAAGGCGCGCGCTTCTGGTAGGCCTGCACGGCGAGCCCGAAGCCGTTCCAGCCCGCGAGCGACGGATCCGCGAATACCGCATGGATCACGTCCAGCGACAGTTCCAGGCGGGCGGCTTCCTCGGCATCGATGGTAAGCGCGATGCCGCGTGCCATCGCGAGTTGCGCGAGTTCCAGCACGCGCGGCGTGAGTTCGGCGTGGACGCGTGCTCGGTCGGCCACTTCGTAGCGCGGATGCAAAGCGGACAGTTTCACCGAAACGGATGGCGCGGCCAGCACGTCGCCGGCCTTCGGATGGTTGCCCAGCGTGTCGATGGCATCCCGGTAGGCGCGCAGGTAACGCTCGGCATCGGGCGCGGTCAGCGCGGCCTCTCCCAGCATGTCGAAGGAGTAGCGATAGGCGGCATTGTCGCTGCGCTGCGCGCGCGCGAGCGCGGCCTTGATCGTGCGCCCCATGATGAATTGCTGCCCCATGATCCGCATTGCCTGCCGCACCGCGAGGCGCACCAGCGGTTCGCCGGCGCGGTTCAGCAGGCGGCGCAGCGCGGCCTGGTAGTCGCGGCGGGTGGCGTCGGGCAGGGTGACGATGTGGCCGGTGAGCATCAGCCCCCAGGTGGAGGCGTTGACGAACACCGACTTGCTGGTGCCGAGGTGCTTCTTCCAGTCGGCTTCGACGAGCTTGTCGCGGATCAGCCGGTCGGCGGTTTCGCTGTCGGGGATCCGCAACAGCGCTTCGGCGATGCACATCAGCAGCACGCCCTCGGTGCTCGACAGGTCGTACTGCTGCATGAAGGCGGCGACCGCGCTGCGTTCGTCCTGCTTGGCGCGCACCCGCGTGACCAGTGCGGCGGCGTGGCTCTCCACCGCGGCGCGTTCGTCGGCGGGCGCTTGCGCCAGGTTCAGCAACTCGTTGACGGCTTCGGTCTCGTCGCGCAACCATGCCGCGGTGATGCGCGCGCGCGTCGGACCCGCCGGAGCGGGCAATTCGGGGCGGATGATTTCGGGCATGGAGGGCAGGCGGCGACGTGACCGCCTATTGTACGTCGCGGCATCCGTGCGGCCAATGATGCGTGACATGAGTCATGGACAGGCGGGGGCCTATTCTTGCCGTGCCGGATCGAGCGCCTTATGATTCCCTGACTGCGGTACCGCGAATGTCCATGATCACACGTCTACCGGGAGTTGCTGGAGCCGGGCAAGTGACGCTGCTGTTGGCACCGAACAGGGCGCTCAACCGTCGCCAGGTCCGGCGGGTCGTGTGGGAGTTGAGCATCGCGGCATTGTTGGTTGCGGCGTTTGCAGCATGGGGCGGCGACGTGTTCGCGCCATTGTTCACGTTGATCGTGATCCCGGTGGTGGCGACGGCGTTCTGGCTGGTGTGGCGCAGCGGGGATCGCGGTGAACGCATCACGCTCGACACGGACAACGTCCGGATCGAGCAGGTGCCCCCGAGGGGCCGTGCCGCCAGCACGTTCCCCGCGGCATGGACGCGGGTGCGGGTGCTGGAACGCGGCGATGGGCATCGGCACGTGGTGCTGACCGCGCATGGTCGCGTGCAGGAAGTGGGGCAATGCCTCGGGGATGACGAACGGATGCAATTGTCGCGGTGGCTGGGAAACTTGCTGTCCGGCCGCAGCGGCTGGCGTGATGGTTGAGGAAGGCCTGGATAACTTGTCGTTGCAGCGCCGGCGGCGAGGTCATGCTTCTTCCGCGATCGCGCCGGGCCCTTGCCCGCGAGGGGACGGTCCGGCAGTTCGCTTGACCTGAAGTGCGGGCGGCGAAACGATGAGACAAACCACAACACAGATTCTAAGCGAGCCGGGTGTGCGATGACGATGAGTTCCAGCAACTGCAAGCGGTGGATCCGGGCGACAGCGGTCGCCGTCGGGGGCCTGCTGCTGTCGATGACCGCCGCCGCGAACCCGCGCCCGTGGCAATTGAACCTCGACGCGGGCGTGACACCGCTCTCGAACCACATCTGGCAGCTGCACATGGCAGCCTTCTGGGTGTGCGTCGGCCTCGGCGTGATCGTGTTCGGCGTGATGTTCGCCGCGATGTTCCGGTTCCGCAAATCCAGGGGCGCGGTGGCGGCGACCTGGAGCCACAACACCAAGCTCGAATTCATGTGGACGCTGCTGCCGGTGCTGATCCTGATCGGCCTGGCGGCGCCGGCCACCATCATCACGCGCGAGCTCTACGACGCCACCGGTGCGCAGATGACCGTCAAGATCACCGGCTACCAGTGGTTGTGGCGCTACGACTACGTCAGCTACGACGGCAAGCCGGTCACCAAGGTGCCGACGATCTATTCGCGCCTGGCATGGGACAGCAACAAGGCCCGCCAGCTCGATTCGGGCATCGACCCGAACAGCATCGTCGCGCCCGACGGGTTCCATGATTACCTGCTCGACGTGACCCATCCGCTGGTGATCCCGGCCGGCGTGAAGGTGCGCTTCCTGATCACCGGCGGCGACGTGATCCACGGCTGGTGGGTGCCGGATTTCGCGGCCAAGCGCGATGCGATCCCCGGCATCATGAACGATGCCTGGGCTACCGTGGAGAAGCCCGGCATCTATCGCGGCCAGTGCTACGTGCTTTGTGGCCAGGACCACAGCGCGATGCCGGTGGTGGTCAAGGTGCTGCCGCGTGACCAATTCGACGCGTGGCTGGCGGCGCAGCAAAACGCCGCGACCCTCGACAAGGCATCGCGCACCGCCGACGTGTCGCCGCCGAGGCCGGCACCGGCCAAGGGCTGACGACGGCACCCGAGATCAGAGCAGCAGCAGGCATTCCAGAGGATTCGCATCATGTCCAGCACGGCGCACGCGGTTCATTACGAAGAACACCACCAGAGCTTCTTCGAGCGCTGGTTCATGTCCACCAACCACAAGGACATCGGGACGCTGTACCTGCTGTTCTCGTTCCTGATGCTGTTCGTGGGCGGCGGCTTCGCG
>DASSOQ010000101.1:0-14840 GCA_035700365.1 Rhodanobacteraceae bacterium
CGCCATCGGCAGCGGCGTGCGCCTGACCGGCGTCACCCAGCAATTCGGCAACGGCGACATCGAGACCACCCAGAACAGCCTCGACCTCGCGATCAGCGGCAACGGCTTCTTCACGACCAAGGGCACCAACGGCCTGGCCTATACCCGCGCGGGTGATTTCCAGCAGGACAAGTCCGGCTACGTGGTCACCCCGGAAGGCAATCGCCTGCAGGTGTTCCCGCCCAATGGTGCCGGCGGCTTCGACATCAGCACCATGCAGGACCTGCAACTGGTCACCACGCAAAGCAAGGCCCAGGCGACCGGCAGCGTGCAGATCGCATTCAACCTGCCGGCCGATGCGACCACGCCGACCACCACCCCGTTCGACCCCGCCGACCCGACCAGCTTCAACCAGGGCACCCCCTTCACCGTGTACGACTCGCAGGGCGGCACCCACAACGCGACCGCGTACTACGTCAAGACCGCGCCCAACCAGTGGGACGTGCACCTGATGATCGACGGCCAGGACGCGGGCACCAACTCGATGACGTTTTCCAATACGGGTTCCCTGCAGACCCCCGCCAGCGGCCAGCTGGGTTTCAGCTCGGTCGTGGTCAGCCCGGGCGCCGACCCGATCCAGTTGACCATGGACATGTCGAAAGCCACCCAGGTCGGCAGCGCGTTCTCGACCGGCGCGGTCGACCAGGACGGCTTCCCCGCCGGCCAGTTATCCAACATCGACATCTCCGCCGACGGCGTGGTGTCGGCGCGCTTCTCCAACGGCCAATCGACGCCGCTGGGGCAACTGGCGCTCGCGAACTTCGCCAACCTCCAGGGCCTTCGCCAGCTCGGCAACACCAGTTGGGCGGAAAGCTACGAGTCGGGGCAGGCCGTGCGCGGCACCGCCGGCAGCGGCAAGTTCGGCGGCATCCAGTCCGGCGCGCTCGAAGCCTCCAATACCGCCGACCTCACCTCGCAGCTGGTCAACATGATCAAGGAACAGCGCAACTACCAGGCCAACGCGCAGGTGATTTCCACGGACAACAAGCTCAGCCAGACCATCATGAGCATCACCTCGTAAGTCGCACGCGACTGAGGATTCCCCATGGACCGTTCGCTCTATGTAGCCATGACCGGCGCCACGCAGATCCTGCGTGCGCAGACCGAAGTCAGCCACAACCTCGCCAACGCTTCGACCACCGGCTTCAAGGCGGAGCTGAGCGCGTTCCATGCACTGCCGGTGCTGGGCGACGGCATGCCGACCCGCATCAACGCGGTCGACCGCGGCAACGGCTACGACTTTACCCCGGGCAACCAGAGCACCACCGGGCGCGACCTCGACGTGGCCGTGCAGGGCCAGGGCTGGATCGCGGTGCAGTCGCCGAACGGCGGCGAAGGGTACACGCGCGCCGGGAACTTGCAGCTCACCGCGGACGGAATGCTCACCGATGCCAGCGGCAATCCGGTGCTGGGCGACGGCGGCCCCATCACCCTGCCCCCCGCCTCGCACATCGATGTCGGCGCGGACGGCACGGTATCGGTGGTTCCGCTCGGCCAGACGCCGGACACGCTGGTGAACGTCGGTCGCATCCGGCTGGTGAACCCGCAGCTCGATCAACTGGAGCAGGGCGGCGACGGACTGATGCACCTGCGCGACGGCAGCCAGGCGCCGGCCGATGCCAGCGTCCAGCTCGCCTCGGGCGTGCTCGAGGGCAGCAACGTCAACCCCTCCACGGCCCTGGTGAAGATGATCGAACTGTCGCGCCAGTTCGAAATGCAGATCCGCGCGATCCACAGCGCGGACGAAAACGCGCAGGCCGCCAGCCAGCTCCTGCAGGCAAGCTGACATGACACGCGCATTCCGTTTCCCTTTCGCAACCTGCCGCGCCGCGGCAAAGGACTGATCCGATGTTTTCCGCACTGTGGGTCGCCAAGACCGGATTGGATGCGCAGCAGATGCGCATGGAGGTCATCTCCAACAACCTGGCCAACGTCAACACCACCGGCTTCAAGAGCTCGCGCGCTTCGTTCCAGGACCTCGTCTACCAGAACGTGCGCCAGCCGGGCGGCCAGACCACCGAACAGACCGAATCGCCCTCGGGCCTGATGCTGGGTACCGGGGTGCGGGTGGTCGGCACCGAAAAGCTGTTCACCCAGGGCAACCTCAGCCAGACCGGCAACGCACTCGATGTCGCGATCCAGGGCCGCGGCTTCCTGCAGGTTTCGATGCCCGACGGCTCCGTCTCCTACACCCGGGACGGTTCGCTGCACATGGACCAGAACGGGCAACTGGTCACCGCCAACGGTTATCCGCTGAACCCGTCGATCACGATCCCGCCCAACGCGCAGGCGATCACCATCGGCACCGACGGCACCGTCAGCGTCACCGTGCCCGGTCAGTCCGCGCCGACGCAGGTCGGGACGCTGCAGATGGCGGACTTCGTCAATCCCGCCGGCCTGCAGCCGACCGGCGACAACCTGTACGTCGAAACCGTCTCCAGCGGCTCGCCGCAGCTCGGCCAGCCCGGCTTGAACGGCATGGGCAGCCTCAACCAGGGCTCGCTCGAAACCTCCAACGTCAACGTGGTCGAGGCGCTGGTCAACATGATCGAGACCCAGCGCGCCTACGAGATGAACTCGAAGGCGATCTCCGCGACCGACTCGATGCTGCAGTACATCAACAACAAGGTGTGATCGCAATGAACCCCCGCTTCGCCCGCCTCGCCCTGCTGCTGCCCGCGCTCGCCGCGCTGGCCGCATGCGCGACCACTGCGCCGCGCATCGATCCGGCGTTCGCGCCGACCCTGCCGATCGCCCAGGCGGCGCCGCCCCCGGCCGATGGCTCGATCTACCACGAAGCGGGATCGATGGAATTGTTCGCCGATCCGCGCGCGCATCGCGTGGGCGACATCCTGACCATCGTGCTGGCCGAGAACACCCAGGCCAGCAAGAAGGCCCAGACCACGACCTCCAAGAAGGACGACGTCGACATCGGCGCCGCCACCTTGTGGGGCAAGAGCTTTCCGCTCAACGGCGGGAAGATCGCCAGCGTCGGCGGCGAGCGCGGTTTCGACGGCTCGGGCTCCAGCAGCCAGAGCAACCAGTTGAACGGGCAGATCACCGTGACCGTCGCGGAGCGCCTGTCCAACGGCAACCTCGTGATCCGCGGCGAGAAGTGGCTGACCATCAACCAGGGCCGCGAGCTGGTGCGGATCGAGGGCATCGCGCGGCCGCAGGACATCAGCCCCGACAACACCATCCTGTCGACCCGCATCGCCAACGCGCAGATCACCTACACCGGCAGCGGCACGCTGGCCGACGCGAACAGCCAGGGCTGGCTGTCGCGCTTCTTCAATTCCAAGTGGATGCCCTTCTAATGACCACGCATATTCCGGCTCGCCGCATCCCCGCGGCGCGCATTGGACGCAACAACATCCGCAGCGGCTGGCGCGCCTGCTTCGCCGGCCTGCTGCTGGCCGCGATGGCCGCGCTGTCGCTGCCGTTGCACGCCGAACGGATCGGCGACCTGGCCCAGGTGGCCGGTGTCCGCAGCAACCAGCTCATCGGTTACGGGCTGGTGGTGGGCCTGGAAGGTAGCGGCGACCAGACCAGCCAGGCGCCCTTCACCACCCAGAGCCTCGAGAACATGCTGCAGCAGTTCGGCGTGACGGTGCCCCCCAATGTGCGGCCGCAGTTGCGCAATGCCGCCGCGGTGGTCGTCACGGCTTCCCTGCCCGCTTTTTCCAAGCCCGGCCAGGCGATCGACGTCACGGTCGCTTCGATCGGCAACGCCAAGAGCCTGCGCGGCGGCCAGTTGTTGATGACGCCGCTGCGCGGTGCCGACGGCAATACCTATGCGATCGCGCAAGGCAGCGTGCTGGTCGGCGGCATCAACGCCGAAGGCCAGAGCGGTTCGAGCGTGCAGGTAAACATCTCCTCGACCGGCCGCATTCCCAACGGTGCGAGCGTCGAGCGCACGGTGCCGTCCAGCTTCGCCAGCGCCGGCAGCCTGACGCTGAACCTCAATACACCCGACTTCACCACCGCCAACCGGGTGGCCAAGGCCATCAACGACCAGTTCGGCGCCGGCACCGCCGAGGCGCATGACGCCGTGTCGGTGCAGGTGCGCTCGCCGCAGGATCCGACCCAGCGGGTCGGTTGGATCGCCAGCATCCAGAATCTCGACGTCACGCCGGGCGAAGCGCCGGCGCGCGTGATCGTGAATTCGCGCACCGGCACCGTGGTGATCGGTTCGGATGTCAAGGTGAGTGCCGCCGCCGTCGCGCACGGCTCGATCGAGGTCAGCATCGGCGAGCAGCCGCTGGTCAGCCAGCCGGCGCCCTTCAGCCAGGGCCAGACCGCGGTCGTCCCGAGCAGCAACGTCAAGATCGCCGAGCACGGCGGCCACATGTTCAAGTTCGGTCCGGGCGTCAGCCTCGACCAGATCGTCCATGCGGTGAACCAGGTCGGCGCCTCCCCGAACGACCTCATCGCGATCCTGCAGGCGCTCAAGCAATCGGGCGCGCTGCACGCGGAACTGGTGGTGATCTGATGGATCCGGCCTCCGCGCCCGCGCTGCACGGCCCCGACACCTGGACCGACATCCAGGGTTTGGCGGGCCTGCGCCGTGCCGCGGGCGAGGACGGCAAGGCCGCGCTGCCCGCCGTCGCGCGCCAGTTCGAAGCGGTCTTCACCCAGATGCTGATCAAGTCGATGCGCGACGCGAGTTTCGGCGGCGGCATCCTCGACAGCGCGCAGTCGGACCAGTGGCGCGACCTGTTCGACAAGCAGATTGCGCTGTCGCTCGCCAACGATGGCAAGGGCATGGGAATCGCCGCGATGCTGGTGCGCCAGCTCGGCGGCAAGCCGGCCGGCGCTTCCGCGACGGCCACGGATCCAACGACGCTGCCCTCGGAAGTCCGCGCCGCACGCACACGCGCCGGCCTGCCGATTGGCATTCCTGCGCCCGCGATCGCGGCAGGTGGACCGATGGCGGGCGTCGTCAATTCCGCAGCGTCGTCCATCGGCAACGCCGCGGACGCCGCCGAGGGTTTCCTCGACCGCGCACTGCAGTTCGCGAAGCAGGCCGGCAGCAGCGCCCTCCACGCGGCGCGCGACTGGGCGTTCTCGGGCCCGGACGACTTCGTGCAGAAACTCGCCCCCTATGCCCAGGCCGTGGCCCAGAAGCTGGGTGTGAGCGTGCGTGCGGTGCTGGCCCAGGCCGCGCTCGAAACCGGTTGGGGCAAGCACATGCCCCGGCAGGCCGACGGCAGCAGCAGCTACAACCTGTTCGGCATCAAGGCCGGCAGCAGTTGGGACGGGCAGCGCGCCAACGTGCCCACCATCGAATTCGAGGGCGGGGCGGCGGTGCGCCGCAATGCCGCCTTCCGCGCGTACACGGGACCGGTGCAGTCGCTCGCGGACTATGCGCGGCTCCTGAGCGGAAGCCCCCGTTACCAGGGCGCGCTCGGCCACGGCGAAGACATCGCCGGCTTCGCGCGCGCACTGTGCCGGGCCGGCTATGCCACCGACCCCGGTTACGCGGACAAGCTCACGGCCATCGCCGACAGCGACACCATGCGCGACGCGCTGGCCTCGCTCAAGGATCCCCCATCGCAGCCGACAACGGAGCTGTAACGATGCGCACCCCTACCAGGAGTACCCGTCATGGCTGACCTGCTGGGCACCGGCATCTCGGGCCTGCTGGCGGCTCGCGTGGCGCTCGACACCACCGGCCACAACATCGCCAACGCCAGCGTCCCGGGCTACAGCCGGCAGACGGTGACGCTCGCGACGCGCGAGCCGGAACGTGCGGGCAGCTACTTCATCGGCCAGGGCGTCGACGTGGTCGGCGTGCAGCGCGCCTACAGCCAGTACCTGACCACGGCGCTGTGGAACCAGGATTCGTCGTTGCAGCGGGCCGCCACCTTCAACCAGTTGACCCAGGACCTCAACAACCTCCTGGGCGGCAGCAACAACCTGCAGAGTGCGCTGGACGGCTTCTATGCCAGCGTCCAGGACGCCGCGAACGATCCCGCTTCGGCGTCCACCCGCCAGGCGATGCTGGGCAAGGCGAGTTCGCTGGCCAGCACCTTCCACACCCTCGACCAGCAACTCGGCCAGCAAACCGGCCAGGTCAACCAGCGGATCTCCGACAGCGTCTCGGCCATCAACAGCCTTGCGCAGAGCATCGCGAGCCTGAACCAGCAGATCGCGACCCAAGCCTCGGGCGGCAACCCGCCAAGCGACCTGCTCGACCGCCGCGACCAGCTCGTGCAACAGCTGTCCGAACAGGTCGGCGTCACCGTCTCCACCCAGGGCAACAGCATCAACGTCTTCACGGGCAACGGCCAGACGCTGGTCAGCGGCTCCACCGCGCTCGCCCTGAAAGCCGCGCCTGATCCCTACGACCCGACCCGCGTCAACGTGGTATCCCAGACCGGCGCCGTCCTCGACGGCCAGTTGCAGGGCGGCAACCTGGGCGGCCTGCTCGACTATCGCAGCAGCGTTCTCGAACCCGCCCGCAACCAGTTGGGACGCGTGGCGATCGCCTTCGCCAGCGCGGTGAATGCGCAGCACCGCCAGGGCATGGACCTCGATGGCCAGCTCGGCGGCGACCTGTTCTCGCTGCCGGCGCCGCAGGCATTCCCGGCGGAGGGCAATGCCGGCAACGCCACCCTCACCGCCAGCGTCGCGGACGTGGGTGCCTTGCAGGCCAGCGATTACCTCGTGAAGTTCGACGGCAGCAACTGGACGGTCGCGACCAGCGGCGGCAATCCCGTCCCGGTCACCGGAAGCGGCACCGCCGCCGATCCGCTCAGTTTCGAGGGCCTGCACCTGGTGGTCACGGGCAGCGCGTCCGCCGGCGACACCTTCAAGGTCCAGCCCACCCGCGCTGCCGCCGGCGGCATCCAGCTCGCGGTGACCGATCCCAACCAGCTCGCGTTGGCGTCACCCTTCAAGATCACCGGCGCGGATGGCAACCAGGCCACTGCCGGAGCGATGAAGATCACGGATGCCGGCAACCCGGACGTGCTGCAACCGGTGAGCATCGAATTCACCAGCGCCAGCACGTACTCGATCAACGGCACCGGCAGCTATCCGTATAGCGCAGGCTCGCCGATCGAGGTCAACGGCTGGAGCCTTTCGCTCAACGGAGCGCCGGCGACCGGCGACCAATTCGCGATCCAGCCCAACAGCGACGGCGTCGGCGACAACAGCAATGCCTTGGCGCTGGGCAGCACCGCCGACCTCGGCGTGCTTTCGGGCGGCACCGTTTCAGCCGGCGTCGCCTACGCAAGCCTCATCGCGAACACCGGAACCACCGGCGCCCAGGCGCAGGTCAACCTGGATTCCCAGACCAGCCTGTACCAGCAGGCCCAGCAAGCGCAGCAGTCGGTGGCTGGCGTCAACCTCGACGAAGAGGCCGGCAACCTCATCAAGTACCAGCAGTCCTACCAGGCCGCGGCGCAGGTGATCTCCACGGCCAACACCATCTTTGACACCTTGATCGGCGCGGTAAGGGGTTGACGCCATGCGTATCTCGACGAGCTGGATGCAGCAAAGCGCCATCAACGACATCCTCGATCGGCAGTCGGCGCTGGCCGTGACCCAGGCGCACATCTCCAGCGGCAAGCGCATCCTCAATCCCTCCGACGATCCCGTCGCGGCGGCCCAGGTGCTGAACCTGCAGCACGTGCAGGCAGCCAACCAGCAGTACCAGCGGAACATCGACAGCGCCAACACCCGGCTCGGACTGGAAACATCCGCGCTCGACCAGGTGACCTCGATCCTGCAGCGCGTACGCACGCTGGCGCTCCAGGGCACCAACGGCACCGAAACCGGCAGCGACCGCAGCGCGGTCGCGACCGAGTTGCGCCAATTGTTTTCGCAACTGGTGCAGACCGCCAATTCCAGCGATGCCCAGGGCGACGCCCTGTTCGCCGGCAACGCGACCCACACCACGCCATTCGTGCAGGGATCCGGTTTCAGCGTCAGCTATGCGGGCGACAATGGCCAACGCATGGTGGCCGCGGCGCCTGGCATGCAGGTGGCAACAGGCGATCCCGGCGGCAATGTCTTCATGGACATTCCCGCCGGCAACGGACGCTTCGTGGTCGATGCGAACCCCGGCAACACGGGGTCGGTCGTGGTCGGCGCCAACAGCGTGGTCGACACCTCTGCCTACATACCCGGGAATTACACCGTGACCTTCACGGCGGCGGACCAGTGGGAGGCCACGGACGCGAGCGGCACCGTGGTCGGCAGCGGCAGCTACGACGGCAGCACCTCGATTACCTTCAACGGCATGCAGATCCAGCTCGACGGCCAGCCCGACGTGGGTGACACGCTCACCGTCCAGTCGGGCGCGAGCCAGGACATGTTCACGACGATCGGCAACCTGATCGACACCTTCGAGAACATGCCGGCCGGCGCCGCGTCCAGCAACGTCGTCAACCGCCAGATCGAAGGCATCGACCAGGCGCTGCAGGGCGTGTCGGGCGTCCAGGCCAGCGTCGGTGCGCGGATCAATACCCTGGACCAGCAAAAGACCTCCGAGGGTGACCTCGGCGTCCAGTACCAGGGCCAGATTTCCAACCTGCAGGACCTCGACATGGCCAGCGCCATCGGCCAGTTGAACCTCCAGACCGTGGCACTCCAGGCCGCGCAGCAGACCTATACCCAGGTCCAAGGCATGTCGCTGTTCGATTACCTCAAGTAGGCCGGCTCAACGAGCGCAGCGACGGAGCCGGCATCGACCGCAGGATGCGCCGGCGAAGACACCACCCCTCCCGCTCGAATAACGCCGGCTCCCCCCTTCGGGCTTGAGCCGGCCTGCACCCCATGGCGTAGGCCGGTTCAAGGAGCGCAGTGACGGAGCCGGCACCGACCGCAATGACGCATCAGCATGAGCCATTCTGCCTGCCGGGATTCGCCTACGATCTCCGTCGGCGGCAACCGGCATGCACTGCGCCCCATTCCCGATGGTCCATTGTCGCCGGCGACCGAATCGTCGCTGCATGAGCGATTATCGGCGAGCGCACATTCCGGGCGGATGCTTCTTCTTCACGGTCGTGACGCGGAAGCGCGAACCTTGGCTCGCCGACGCCGACGCCATGCAGCGGCTGCGGCAGGCTTTCTGCGAAACCATGCGCAAGCGGCCATTCTCCATCGATGCGATCGTGGTCCTTCCCGACCATCTCCACGCCATCTGGCGCTTGCCTCCGGGGGACGCCGATTTCTCAACGCGCTGGCGGCTGATCAAACACAGCGTGTCCGTCACTCCCCCTCGCCAATGGCATTGGCAGCCACGCTTCTGGGAACACATCCTGCGCGACGAAAACGACTGGCGCAGACACGTCGAATACATCCACTACAACCCGGTCAAGCACGGTTACGCCAGGACGCCCTGGGAGTGGCCGCACAGCAGCTTTCGCCGCGCGGTGGAGCGTGGATGGCATTCAAAAGATTGGGGCGCCACGGAGCCGAGTGGTTTGCCCGCCGAAACCGGGGAATGATACGCATCACGGCACACGGAATAGAACGACGCCGGCTCCGCCCTCCGGGCTTGAGCCGGCCTACGCAAGACGCATGGCAGGCCGAAAGACGCGGTAGGCCGGCTCAAGGAGCGCAGCGACGGACCCGGCATCGAGCGCCATGACGTATCGACGTTTTACCGCGCATACCCGAACGCCGGCTCCGCCCTCCGGGCTTGAGCCGGCCTACGCAAGACGCATGGCAGGCCGAAAGACGCGGTAGGCCGGCTCAAGGAGCGCAGCGACGGACCCGGCATCGAGCGCCATGACGTATCGACGTTTTACTGCGCATACCCGAACGCCGGCTCCGCCCTCCGGACCTGAGCCGGCCTAAGCAAGACGCATGGCAGGCCGGCCTAGTGTCCGCGCCGGCAAACGCGCCCGGATTAGGCATCCGGCAACCAGGCGTTCCGCCACGCAACCAGGTTGTCGCCGGTGAGCATCCAGTCGCGATGCACCGCCGCGCGCAATGCATCGCCGGCTTTCGCCGTTGCGTCGAGATCGGCGAGGTGCATGCGGATGGCATCCAACCAGTCCCGGTAGCGGTTGCGCACACGGGTCACGGGCAGGTCGCCGCGATAGCACACGATGTCGCTGCAGACGACCGGGAAACCGCAGGCGCCGTACTCGAGCAGCCGCAAGTTGCTCTTGCAGGCGTTGAAGGTGTTGTCTTCCAGCGGTGCCAGGGCGAGGTCGAGATCCAGTGCGGCCAGGGCGGCCGGATATCCCCCGATCGCCACGCCCTCGTGGGCTTCGTGCACGTAGGGGCGCAGCTTCTCCGGGCACATCCCGAAAAACACCCACTCGACTTCGCCTGCGAGGTCGCGTACCACGTCCACGATCAACTCGAGGTCGCCGCGATGCCCGGCGCCGCCGGCCCAGCCGACCCGCGGCTTGGCGGACTTTCGCCGCTCGCTCGAGAGGCCACTCCACCACTCCACCGGCAGGCGGTTCAGTGCGACCCGGATGTCGCCGTGGAATCCCGCGAACTGTTCGGCCAGCGGTTCCGTCGACACCACGAAGCGGTCGGTCAGTGACACCGCCTTGCGCAGCGTCCGCAGGATGTCCTTGGGCATGTCCTTGCGATGCACGCTCTTCAGCGGCAGGTTGGGCAGGTAGTCGTCCAGTTCATAGACCTTGAAAGCCTTGCTGAAGTCGCGGTAGTCCTGCATCGCCGCAAGCTGCTTCGCGTCCAGCTGGCGCTGCAGCACGATGCTGGATGGCATGAAGCGTTCCATCAGCACTGGCGTCAGGTGCGCGGGTGAAAGCAAGCCTTCGGCGATCCCCTCGCGTTGCATGGCGAGCAACGGTTGCCGGATGCGGTACTCGCCGCAACCGCCGCCGTCGGCCGCCACGCAGAACATCCGTGGCAACAGTGGCTGTTCGAACGGCTGCCAGGCGAGGTGGCGCGCCTGGTCCAGATCGAACCCGGCACCGGTGAGGCCGAGGTTCCGGTTGTATGCGGGATCATCGGCCAGCACGGGCAGCCACTTGCGGTACATCGCCTGCTGCTCGCCCCTGAACCGCTTGCCCTTGGCCTCCTGCGTCGCCTTGTCGACCTTGGTCTGGCTGACACTGCCTTCATGCATCAGGCGGGCGTACGGCGTCCATACCGTGAGGTAGCCCGCCTCCCGCACCTTGAGGCAGAGATCGACGTCGTTGTAGGAAACCTTGAAATCCTCGTCCAGGCCGCCGACTTCCCCATAGACGGATTTGCGGATCATCAGGCACGCAGCGGTCACCGCAGTGTAGTTCTGGTCGACCTGCAGGCGTTGCATGTAGCCGGGGGCATTGATCGCGCCGCCAATGAAGGGATGGTCGGCGGGTCCGCGCAGGCCCAGCACCACGCCTCCGTGCTGGATGCGTCCGTCGGGGTAGTGCAGCTTCGCGCCCACGATCCCGACCTCGGGCCGCTGCGCATGGTTGAGCAATGCCTCGATCCAGTCCTCGTGCAGGATGGCGGTATCGTTGTTGAGCAGGATCAGGTACTCGCCGCGCGCCTCGCGGGCGGCGAAGTTGTTGATCGCGGAATAGTTGAACGGATGCGGCCAGCGCAAGATGCGCAATTGCGGATTCTGCATCCGCTCGATACCGTCCAGATAGGCACAGGCGGCCGGATCACGACTGTCGTTGTCGACGATCAACAACTCGTAGTTCTTGTAGCGGGTCTTGGTCAGCAGGCTTTCGACCAGCCCGTTCAACATGGGCATCTGGTCGCGGGTGGGGATGATGATCGAAATGGGGGGCTCCCGATCGTGCAGGTACTGCACCCGATTGACGCCCGCCACGCCGCCCGGCCGCATTTCATGCGGGATGCGCAGGCGATCGAGGTGCGCGGAAACGACCGCGCCGGAGCGTCCGCTCACCCCGGGCATGGCCAGCCACGCGGTAAACGGTTGGCCGGCCGACAGCACCGGCTCGGCAATGTGGCCGATGGTATGCAGGCCATAGCGCTCGAGCAGCCGGAACAGCAGGTCCTGCGCGCCGAGTTCCGAAGGCTGCTCGGCGAAACCACCCACCGCCAGGCCGTACTCGCGCCGGAACGCCAGTGCGTGGCCCACGTACGGATAGCTCCGCATCAGGTCCAGGTTGACGTCGGGCTTCAGCACCGGGCC
Organism: Rhodanobacteraceae bacterium; assembly: GCA_035700365.1. GTDB lineage: Bacteria > Pseudomonadota > Gammaproteobacteria > Xanthomonadales > Rhodanobacteraceae > 66-474. Next base: position 12,131 of record DASSOQ010000101.1, read on the forward strand.
TGAGGGGCCGGCGTCGGTGGTGCTGTCTTCGTCGGTGTAAACGGCCGCGAGCCCGGGATGGTTTGCGAGCTTCTCGTCGAGCAGCGCGGCAAACAATGGCGACAGCGCATCGCCGGCGGTCACGAGTTGCACCCATTCGGCCTCACTGTGCGCAAGGAACCGGTTGAGCGCCTCGCGCGTCCCGGCCGCGGTGGCTTCGACACGCGCGATGCCCGTGTGCCGCTCCGGCACGGCAACGTCGCCGATCACGCAGACTTCGTGCGCGCGATGGCCCATGGCGGCGATGCTGTCCAGCGTGCGCGCCAAGGCGGCCGTGTCGCCACCTGCGGCGATCACCGCATAAGCGATGCGCTGTCCGGTGGACACACGAACGGCCTTGGCCAGTTCCAGCAGCCGTGCCGCGTCCGGCTTGCGTCCCGCAACGATGTCGGCATAGCCCAACACCGAGGTCTTGACCTGGATCGTGGTGCTGCCTCGCCGCAGGCGATAGCGGTCTGCACGGCCCCACTGGTTGTTGTCGAATACGTCGCGCCACAGGGCATTGGTGGCATCGAGGGCCTGCTCGAAGGCCTCGGCGTCGAAATCCCAGCCGGCTTGCTCGCACACCCAGCGCGCCGCGACCGTCATGTCGCCCTTCGGCAACAACGGCTTGAACGCGGTGTCGCCCAGCAGCAACTGCAAGCCACGATAGAACGGCAGGGATGCCGCCACCGGATGCGGCATGCACCATTCGCGGTCGATCAGGGTGGCACTGCCATCTTCGTGCAGGATGAGGTTGGACGGGATGGCATCCATCCAATCGCCGGGAAGTTCGCCCTTCGCATCCGCGGCTTCCTGGAGAATGCCTGCCCATCGACGCAGCAGCGTGCGCACCTCGTCGGCCCGCCGCGCGACCGCGGCCCGCTTCAACAAGGTGTGCAGGTTGCGGCCTGCTTCGTAGCGCTCCCTCGTGAAGACGTGCTCGATCGACATGTCCGGCTGCGGCGAGGTGCCGATGGGCGCCTTGACGACCCGGATGCCGTCCCCGTCCTCGATGAAGCTTGTGACGACATTGAGGCCGGGACGCCGGATATCGGTGTACTTCTGTGCCAGCAGCGACGGGGCGACCAGCGATGAGGGCCCCTCGCGGGTTGCGAGTACCAGGAAGGAATTGGCCATCGCGCCCAGCAGTCCTTCCTCGTGGACGCTCTGCAGGGCCAGGTCGAGGTTGAAGTTCGCCCTGCCGGGGCCGCAGTAGTCGCGGTGCTCCATGCCCTGCAGCAGGTCGTCCGCACGCAGGCCCGAACATTGGAGCGCACGCTCCGCAATCACCACTTCCGGGAGTTTGTAGTCCGGGAACGGAAAATAGAAGGACACGCCACCGAAACCGGCCGCGCGCATCTTTCGTTCAAGGCCGACCCGCCCGTAGGTGGTCGTTTCCTTCCTGCCGTAGCGTCCTTCGATGCCGTAATAAGGCTGGTTGAAGTGGTCCTCGGAGATGCCGGCGAAATACTTCAGGCCCATCCTGTTTTCGATCGCCACCAGCAACGTGCCGCCCGGCTTGAGCGCGCTCATGGCGATCTGGAGGCACGCCACGAAGGGATCGTCCGCGTCCAGGTAGACCGGCGAATATTCCAGCACCCCGATCAGGGTCACCAGGTCGTAGGCGGGCTCCATCGCCACGTCCTGGAAGTTGGAGTGGTGCACGCGTGCGCGATCGTGTTCGCGTACGCGGGCGGCCGCCACGCGTGCGCGCCGCGGCGAACCTTCGATCGCATCCACCCGGCAGCCGGTCTCGGCGAGGGCCTTGGTGATCGCGCCGCAACCGCATCCCAGTTCGAGGACCCGGTGCTGCGGGCGTATATCCAGCAAGCGGATCAAGTTGGATCGGCGGGGCGAGAAGTGGTATTCGCTCGGCCAGTCGTTGATCTGGCCGATGAGTTCCTTCGAATAGACACTCTTGTCCTCGGCCGCCGCCACGATGCGATGGATTCGCTCCTCGGTCGCGTCCCCGTCGGAATAGTTGAACGGCTTGGCGCATGGCGATTGCCAGGCCCCGTCCTTCCCGCGCACGAAATCGGAGAGGCGAGGCAGCGCGGCCGTGGTGGCAATATCTCGATCGGTCAGGATGGCATTCATGGGATTTCCGGGGATCCTCCCGCGGGTGGCGGCTGTTGGATGGCGGCGCCGGCCCAAGGGGCTTTTCCGGCGTCGGTTTTCTGACGCGCACACACGTCATGACCTGTAGGCAGCAAGATCGGTGCCAGCTCTCCCAAGGCCGCCCGAACCGCCTCCACGGCGCCCCGCCCTTGAACGAGTCTCCACGCATGGACTGGCCGGTCGCAGCCGCGCGGGCGTCGCCCTGGGGCGTTTCGCGGATCAGCCCCTGCGCGGCCCAATGGAACCAGTCGGTTCGGGGGACAAGCCTTCCTTCGCCCTCCGCACCGCAATCGCAGCCATTCACGCCAATCCCCGACCGACCTGCGGCGTTGCAATTCGTGACCGTGCGCACACACGAAAGCACTCGGCCCGTTCTCAAGTTCGCGCAGCCCGTGCCGAAACAATTCCCGAGGCGGTACACAACCGGATTCACGGTACCGCCGGAACAACCCAAGCCGGCTGTCCGGCATACCGTATCTTCAGGAGTAAATCCCATGTCTCAGGTCATCAACACCAACATCATGTCGCTGACCACGCAGAACAATCTGAACAAGTCTCAGTCTGCGTTGGC
>DASSOQ010000102.1:0-10109 GCA_035700365.1 Rhodanobacteraceae bacterium
CGGCGCGCACCAAAGTTATACTCGCCCGCTGCCGGCTTCGAACCGCGCCATGCTGCGATTCCTGTATACGCTCGCGATGTATCTCGTCACGCCGGTCATCGTGGCCCGCCTGGTGGTGCACGGCGTCCGCTACCGGAGCTACCTCGGGCGCTGGCGCGAGCGCTTCGGACGCTTCCCCGACCCGGGGCTGCACGACTGCATCTGGGTCCACGCGGTGTCGGTCGGCGAGGTCAACGCGGCGATCCCGCTGATCCACTCGCTGCGCAGGCGCTACGCGCCGCAGCCGATGGTCGTCACCACCGTGACCCCCACCGGCTCCGAGCGGGTCCGCAACCTTTTCGGCGACGAGGTGTTCCACGTCTACCTGCCCTACGACCTGCCGGCCGCGGTGTCCAGGTTCCTCGACCGCATCCGCCCCGCGCTCGCGGTGGTGATGGAAACCGAGATCTGGCCGAACCTGTTCCACCAGTGTGGCCGCCGCGGGATCCCGCTGGCGGTGGTGAATGCGCGGCTGTCGGAACGATCGCTGCGCCGCTACCGGCCGATCCGCGCCCTGGTGCGGCAGGCGCTCGGCAACGTTTCGCTGGTCGCCGCGCAGTCGCGCGCCGACGCAGCCCGCTACCGCACCCTGGGCGCCCAGCCTTCGCGCGTGCACGTGTCGGGCAACCTGAAGTACGACATGCCGCTGCCCACGGGCGCGCGGCAGCACGGCGAGGACCTGCGGGGCAAATGGGGCGACATGCGTCCGGTGTGGATCGCGGCCAGCACCCACGAAGGCGAGGAGCTGGCGGCCTTCAAGGCGCACCTCACCGTGCTCGCGCGGATGCCCGATGCCTTGCTGCTGGTCGCGCCGCGCCATCCGGAACGCTTCCGCATGGCCGAACACGCCGCCCGCAACCTCGGCTTCAAGGTGGCCACGCACGGTGCGGACGACGTGGACGAGGAGACACAGTGCCTCGTGATCGACGCAATGGGCGTGATGATGCGCTACTTCGCCGCGGCCGACCTCGCCTTCGTCGGCGGCTCATTGGTCCCGGTCGGTGGACACAACGTGCTGGAACCCGCCGCCCTGTCGAAGCCGGTGGTGGTCGGACCCAATACCTTCAACTTCGAGGAAATCACCCGCACGCTGATCGAGGCCGGAGGCGCGCGGCGGGTCGCGTCGGCGGCGGAACTGGGCCCGATGGTGCTGGACCTGCTGCGCAATGACGACGAACTCGCGCACATGGGGGCGGCGGCGCGCGCGGTGTGCGCCCGCGAACGGGGCGCCGCGCGCAGGACCATGGTGTGGCTCGGCCGGATCGTCGCGCGCGCACGTTACGCCTCGAGCGCGCGGGGCGACTGAGGCCGCTCCCGACGCTGCGACCACCGCCGCAAGACCGCGAGCTCGCCGCGCGGACGCGCCCTCCGCTACTGCAGCAGCCGGTTCACGGCCTGGAGGTCGTCCACCGACAGCGTGCCGGCGGCGTAATCGAGGTTCAGCCGGTTGACCACCAGCGCGTGGCGCGCCTGCGAATAGGCGCTTTGCGCCTGGAAATACGTCTGCTGCGCGAGCAGCAGGTCGACGATGGTGCGGGTGCCGATCTGGTAGCCGGCCTCGCTCGCGTCCAGGGCGGTCTTGGCGGACTCCACCGCGGCCTTTTGCGCTTCGACCGAAGAGATTCCGGCCTCGATCGCATTGAACGCGCTGCGGGCATTGCTGACCACCGTGCGCCGGTCCTGTTCGAGCACATCGCCCGCCTGGTCGCGCTGCGCGATGGCCTGCCTGACCCTCGCATGGATCCCGCCACCGGTGAACAGCGGCACGGTCAGCACCAGTCCCACGGTGGTGCCGCTGCTGCGGCTGTCACCACGCGGCACCCCGGAGGTCGTGAACCCCACCCCGCCCCAGGACGGGTTGCGCGAATAGCTGACCGAGGCATCCAGCGTCGGCAGGTGACCCGCGTAGGCGGCGGTGACATCGTGTTGCGCGGCCTCCTTCTGCTCGCGTTGCGCCTGCAGCGACGGATTGCTGGCCAGCGCGGTGTTGACCCACGCCTGCATGTCGTCGGGCTGCGGCGGCTCCATCGGCAGGTCGTCGGTCAACGTCTCCAGCGTGCCGGGCGGCTGTCCCGTGATCTGCGCGAGCGCCTGGCGATCGTTGAAGACCTGGTTCTTGACGCTGATGACGTTGGCGACCGCGGTGTCGTGCTGCGCCTTGGCGTCCACCACGTCGGTGATCGCCGCGAAGCCCACGTCGTACTTGGCCTGGGCCTGGTCGAGCTGCTTCTGGAGCGCCTTCTCGTTGGCCTCGGCGTACTTGAGTTGTTCCTCGTCGCTGAGCACCGTGAAGTACGCCTGCGCCAACCGGAGGATCAGGTCCTGCTGCGCGGCCGTGTACTGTGCCTCGGCGGCCCTCGCGCTGGCCTTGCTGGCGCGCCAGGTGGAGAACTGCCCGAGGTCGAACAGCACCTGGTTGAGCCCGACGGACTCGGTCCGGGAGCGGCCGCCCGTATGCACGGTGGTGTCCTGGAGCGTTGGATTGCCGTTCTGGTCGTAGAACACCTGGGTTCCGCTCGAGATGCCGTGGTTGTCGTTGAACGAGACCTGGCCATTGAGCTGCGGCAGCAGGGCCGAGCGCGAAATGTCCGCGCCCGCCTCGCCGATCCGGCTCTGCGCCTCGGCCTGCTTGAGCACGGGATCCGACTGCAGCGCCTGGCGATACGCGTCCATGAGGTTCTCGGCGTGCGCGGTCGCGGTCCCGGCGAAGCCGAGCGCCGCCACGAGGGCAATCGCGAGCGCGCGGGGCACGAAGCGGTGGCGGGGCACGGGACTTTGGGTCATGCGGGAGAATCCTTGGCGCGTCTGCGCGTGTGAACCGGTTTCAATCGTGTCGTGGGAACGGCCATGCCGGCGGTGAAAGGCTCCGGTCGCGGCATGCGCCGCTCCTACAAATGGAACTGCGGCCTGGGCCCCGCGCCGGTCAGGTACGGGACGTCGGTCTCGAATCGGCGGTCCTCGATCCAGCCGCCATCGGCGGCGCGTTCCAGCAGCGCCGCCTCCATCGCCGGCGCGCGGCCCTGGATCACGAACATGCGGCCGTTGGGCTTCAGCCACTCGCCGAAGATCGGTGGCAGCTCGGCGACCGCGCCGGTCACCGCGATCGCATCGAAGGGTGCGTCGGGCGCGAATCCCGAGAAGGCATCGGCATGCACGCACTCGACGTTGTCGATGGCGAGGTCCAGCAGGCGCTGGCGCGCGGCCTCCACGAACTCGGCCCGGATGTCGATGCTGGTCACGTGCGCGGCCAGCCGCGAAAGGCAGGCCGCGAAATAGCCGGTGCCGGTGCCGATCTCGAGCACGCGCTCGCTGGCCAGCGGCAGCAGCGCCTGCAGCACGCGGCCCTCGACGACCGGCTTCAGCATCACCTCGTCATAGCCGATCGGCAGCGCGATGTCGGCATACGCGAGCGCCTCGTAGGCCCTGGGGACGAAAGCCTCGCGCGGCAGCGCGACCAGCACGTCCAGCACCCGCGCATCGAGCACTTCCCAGGCCCGAACCTGGTTTTCGACCATGTTGCGACGGGCGACTTCGGAGGGCGGATTCATGTTCATGTCTGCAGAGTCCTGCTGCCCAAAACCGTACAAGCTTAGGCGGGCGTCGTGGCGCGGGCAACGCAATCAGGTTGCCGGTGGCCCCCGCAACGACGAAGTGCCGGAAGTCACCAGACCGCAGTGACAGCGGTCACCCCGCCCGCGGTGTTTCCACTGCACGTTCCGCGCCAGCAATCCGCGAAGGGTTTTCCCCCATACATCAAGGCGATGCCGCGAGACCCGGCACCCATCGGCGTGTCCGCGGACAGGCCGACGGACGCATCGGACACGACCCCGCGGCAGGCCACGGGAAGAAATATGTACCCGCGCGTATAATAACGCCTGGACCCGCTTTGATTGAATCGGCACCCCGCGATGAACGCCACCCCGGAACGCTGCGCCGGACCCGGCCGGCCCAAGGACCTCGAAAAGCGTGCCGCGATCCTGGAAGCGGCCAAGCGCCTGTTCCCGAAACACGGGTTCGAGGGCACCAGCATGGATGCGGTGGCCTCCGAGGCCGGCGTGTCGAAGCTGACGGTGTACAGCCATTTCGGCGGCAAGGAAGCCCTGTTCGTCGAAACCGTGCGCTGCAAGTGCGAAGGCATGCTGCCCAGCCTGATTTTCGAGGTGGACGTGCACGCGCCCGTGCGCAGCCAGTTGCTCGGCATCGCGCGCGCCTTCTTCGACCTGATGATGAGCGACGGGGCCCTGGGCATGCACCGCACCCTGGTGGCGAGTTCGCAGCAATCGCCCAAGCTTGCCAAGCTGTTCTGGGAGGCCGGGCCGATGCAAGTGCAGGCCGCGCTCGCGTCGATGTTGCAGAAGCAGGTGGATGCGCGCCAGCTCGACATCGCCGACACCCGCCGGGCGGCCTGCCAGTTCTTCGCCCTGCTCAAGGGCGAGCACCACGCCCGCATGTGCTTCGGCTGCGGCAAGCCGGACCACGAGGAAGCCGAGGCGCACCTGGCAGCCACCGTGGACATGTTCCTCAGGGCGTACGGGCGGCGGTAACCGCGCGGGCGTCTTCCGGTCGCGACGTCCCCGCCATGGACGACCGCACAAGAAACGTGCTTGAATGGTGGCTTGAAGCGGGGGTGCCGCTCGCGATGGACCGCATCGGCTGAGAGAAACCCTTGGAACCTGATCCGGTTCGCACCGGTGTAGGGAGCTTCGCCGCGCGGCGGATGCCGTGCGACCGGCACCGCCCGTATTCAAGCGCGGATCGCTCTGCGAAGAAGCACGCGCAGCTGCGCGTGCAGCGATGCAGGATTCGCGTTCCCTCCCCTGAATCCGGAGCGACGCCGATGAATGCCCAGCCTTCCGACCTCCTGCGGGCAGCGCAGCAGCTTTCCGCAACCGCCACCTCGCCGATCCGGGGCTCCCGCAAGACGTACGTCACCGGCAGCCGGGACGATATCCGCGTGCCCATGCGCGAAGTCGTGCTGACGGAAACGCCGGCCATGTTCGGCGTGGAAGCCAACGCGCCGTTCAGCGTGTACGACACCTCCGGACCGTACACGGATCCCGCCTTCGCGGCCGACCTCGTGGCCGGGTTGCCGAAGTTGCGTGCGGCATGGATCGCCGAGCGCGGCGACACCGGGGAACTGCCCAGTCGCACGTCCGAATTCGGCCGTCGCCACGCGGAAGCCGCACTGCTCGCCGACGTGCGCTTCCCGAACCTGCCGAAACCGCGGCGCGCGAAAGCCGGCGCCAACGTCACCCAGATGCACTACGCGCGGCAAGGCCTCGTGACGCCGGAAATGGAATTCATCGCGATCCGGGAAAACCAGAAACTCGATGCATTGCGCGGCAGCGCGCTGGCGCAACAGCACCCGGGACAATCCTTCGGCGCCGCGATCCCGCGCGAGATCACGCCCGAATTCGTGCGCGACGAAGTGGCGCGCGGCCGCGCGATCATCCCGTGCAACGTCAATCACCCCGAGACCGAGCCGATGGTCATCGGCCGCAATTTCCTCACCAAGATCAACGCCAACATCGGCACCTCGGCCGTCACATCATCGATCGCCGAAGAAGTCGAAAAGATGGTGTGGGCGATCCGCTGGGGCGGCGACACCGTGATGGACCTTTCCACCGGCAAGTACATCCACGAGACGCGCGAATGGATCATGCGCAATTCGCCGGTGCCGATCGGCACGGTGCCGATCTACCAGGCGCTGGAAAAGGTCGGCGGCGCCGCCGAGGAACTCACCTGGGAGCTGTTCCGCGACACCCTGATCGAGCAGGCCGAGCAGGGCGTCGATTACTTCACGATCCACGCGGGCGTGCTGCTCCGCTTCGTGCCGCTGACCGCCAAGCGCGTCACCGGCATCGTCTCGCGCGGCGGCTCGATCATGGCCAAGTGGTGCCTCGCGCACCACAAGGAATCGTTCCTCTACACGCATTTCGAGGAAATGTGCGAAATCATGAAGGCGTACGACGTCGCCTTCTCGCTGGGCGATGGCCTGCGCCCCGGCTGCATCGCCGATGCCAACGACGAGGCGCAGTTCGCCGAACTCGACACGCTGGGGGAACTCACCGACATCGCGTGGAAGCACGACGTGCAGGTGATGATCGAGGGGCCCGGCCACGTGCCGATGCACCTCATCAAGGAGAACATGGAGCGGCAGTTGGACAAGTGCCACGAGGCGCCGTTCTATACATTGGGGCCGCTCACCACCGACATCGCGCCCGGCTACGACCACATCACCTCGGCGATCGGCGCCGCGATGATCGGCTGGTACGGCACCGCGATGCTGTGCTACGTCACGCCCAAGGAACACCTGGGCCTGCCCGACAAGGACGACGTGCGCGAGGGCATCGTCGCCTACAAGATCGCCGCGCACGCGGCCGACCTCGGCAAGGGCCATCCCGGCGCGCAGGCGCGCGACAACGCTTTGTCGAAGGCGCGCTTCGAGTTCAGGTGGGAGGATCAGTTCAACCTGGGGCTCGATCCCGACAAGGCCAAGGAATTCCACGACGAGACGCTCCCGAAGGATGCCGCCAAGACCGCGCATTTCTGCTCGATGTGCGGCCCCAAGTTCTGCTCGATGAAGATCACCCAGGACGTGCGCGACTACGCGCGCGAACACGGCGTCGATGAAACCGGGGCGCTGGACCAAGGCATGGCCGAGAAAGCCGCGGAGTTTCGCGAGCATGGCGGCGAGGTATACCGTTCCGCGTGACTTTCACCTTGCCGCAACATCGCGTGCGTACACTGGCGTGACGCACTGATCGACCTGACGCAAGGAGACCCGCATGGCCGCCAAGAAGCCGTTTCTGTCCGACATCAAGACCATTCGCCAGCGCGCGCGCGAGCACATCGAGAAGGGCGCGGTCACGCACGGATATACGGCCGATCGCGACACCGTGCTCAAGGTGCTCAACGAGGCGCTCGCAACCGAACTGGTGTGCGTGCTCCGTTACAAGTACCACTACTACATGGCGTCCGGCATCCACGCCCAGAGCGTCGCGGCGGAATTCCTGGAACACGCCGGCGAGGAACAGCAGCACGCGGACAAGATCGCCGAGCGCATCACCCAGCTCGGCGGTGCGCCCAACCTCGATCCCGAAGGCCTGACCTCGCGGGCGCACTCCGATTACGTCGAAGGCGACGACCTCGTCGACATGATCAAGGAGGATCTGGTCGCAGAGCGGATTGCGATCGACAGTTATCGCGAGATCATCCAGTACCTCGGCAACGACGATCCGACCAGCCGTCGGATCATGGAAGAAGTCCTCGCGCAGGAGGAAGAGCACGCCGAGGACATGAAGACCCTGCTCGAGGAACTCGGGAAGGAAGGCGAGCCGCCGAAGCCGCGCGATTCGAAGCGCAAATAGCGGACCCTGCGGCGACCCGAAATCGCCGGCCGAACCCGGCAATCCTGCCCGGGTCGGCTATCCTTGCGCGCGATGAACGGCACCGCCATCAATTCGTGGCGCATCGGAGGCGTCGCCGGTTGGCGCTGGCTGGCACTCTGGTTCGTGCTGCTGCTGCCGCTCGCGATCCTGTTTCCGCCGATACCGGTCGACGAAACCCGCTACCTCACTGCCGCCTGGGAGATGTTCAACTCCGGGCAGTGGCTGGTGCCGACCGTGAACGGCGCGTGGTATTCGGACAAGTCGCCGCTCCTGTTCTGGTTGATCGCCGGCGGCTGGAAGATCCTGGGCGTGCACACCTGGGTTGCGCGTGCCGAGGCGCTGATCGTTGCGCTGTGCATGTTGCTGGTGCTGCGGCGGCTGGCCGCGCGCCTCGGCATGGGCACGCGCGCCGCCGCGGATGCGATGTGGATCCTTGCCGGTTGCCTCGGCTTCACGGTGTTCACCACCGCGATCATGTTCGACCTGCTGCTGTCGCTGTGCGTGCTCGGGGCACTGCACGCGCTGCTCGAACTCGACGCCCGAAGGTGGACGCGGGGCGTGGTGGCCCTGGGCATCACGATCGGCCTCGGCATCCTCGCGAAAGGGCCGGTGATGTTGTTGCACATCGCGGCTGTCGCGGTGTTGGCGCCGCTCTGGAGTGACACCGCGCGTGCGCACAAGCTGCGCTGGTACCTGGCCCTGCTGGCGGGTTTCGGGATCGGCATCGCGATCACCCTCGCGTGGCTGCTGCCGGCGGCAGCGTACGCCGGACCTACCTACTGGCAGCCACTGGTGGACAAGGTCACCGGCCGCCTCGCGAACAGCTTCGCCCACCGGCGGCCGTGGTGGTGGTACCTGCCGCTGGTACCGCTGCTGCTGCTGCCGTGGGTGGTGGCCTTGCGGGCGCCGCGGACAGCCTGGGCGGGCCTGTGGCGGGGCCGCTTCGGGCGTTTCCTGTGGTGCTGGTGGGTGGTTCCGTTCGTCGCGTTCTGCGCGATCAGCGGCAAGCAGGTCCACTACCTGCTGCCGCTGTTGCCGGCGTGGGCACTGGCCGGCGCATGGTTGTTGCAGCAGTCGGGGGGTCGCTTGCGTTCCTTGCTGTTCGGCCTGCTCGCATTGCTTGCAGCCGTGCTGATCGCGGTCGCGCCATGGCGCGCGGCGAAACTCTTCGGTTATCCGCCGCAACCCGCCATCGCCTTGTTCGCGCTGGTGGGATTGATCGTGGCGGCGGGCGCATGGCGCGGGTGGGGGCGCGATGCCCGCGGGCTGGCGCTTTCCGCCACCGCGCTGATCTCGGCGGGAATGCTCGCCGGGGTGCTGGCGTATCTCCCCGCGCTGGACGTGCGCCCGGAATCCACGTTCGTGCGGAACGCGCTGCAGGCGAATGCCGCGATTGCCATCGTGCAGCCGGGCCAGGGCCTGTTCGGCTACGTCGGACGCCTGCATCGACCGGTACCGTCGGTTCCGCTCGACGGCGTGCAGCGGTGGTGCAGGGCGCATCCCGGCGGCATCCTGCTGACCCGCGAGCGTCACGAGGAACCGGCGGTGGGCACGCCGTTCATGGCGTGGCCGTATCTGCTCTCCGGCAGCCGACGCATCGCCGCCTGGCGCATGCCCGACGATGCCGCGCGCTGCACGACCGTGCGTGCATTCACCGCGCCCGTGGGTTGGCAGGGTGTTGAAAAGCGCCCTGCCAAGGCGGGCCATGGATGACACGCCGCGGATCAAGCACTGCATGTGATTGATCCGGCGAAGACGAGTCCGGACATGTGCCGGACTCGTCGCGTTGAAAAAAGTGCAGGACGGCACTTTTTCAACAACCTGTTAGGCTCGTCGGATCGATCCGGAGGGAACGCCATGTTGCGTACTCGCTTGATGCCCGCCCTGGCTGCGGGCGCGTTGCTCACTGCCACCGCCGGGGCCGCGGCACCACCGGCGAATCATCATCCCGAGCTGCAGTCGATCGCGGCGGCGGTGAAGGCGTCGAACCTGCACGCCACCGATGTCGCCCTGGTCGGTTTCGGCACCCGCCACACGCTTTCGACAACCACCTCGAAAACCCGCGGCATCGGCGCGGCTCGACGCTGGGTCGCGGCGCAGTTCCAGGATATTTCCCGAGGCTGCAACGGCTGCATCGAGGTCGTGAAGCCCGCGCAGTCGTTCACCGGGCCGCGCATGCCGGAAGGCGGCGCCGAGGTGATGGACGTGGTGGCGATCCAGCGCGGCACCACCGATCCCGATCGGGTGATCGTGATGACCGCGCACCTCGATTCCCGGCGCAGCGACGTGATGGACGCGACCGGCGATTCGCCGGGCGCAAATGACGACGCCGCAGGCGTCGCCGCGCTGATCGAAACCGCGCGGGTGCTCTCGAAGCACAGGTTCCCGGCGACGCTGGTGTACTCGGCCGATTCCGGCGAGGAACAGGGCCTCTACGGCGGCAAGATCATCGCCCAGTACGCCGTCGATCACGGCTGGAAGGTCGAGGCCAACCTCAACAACGACATGGTCGGCAACTCGCACGGCGGCAACGGCGCCTACGATCCGCACACGATCCGCGTGTTCTCCGAAGGCACCAAGAGCAACGAAACGCTGGAGCAGGCCGCGTACCGCCGCTACCACGGCGGCGGCGTGGATTCGCCCTCGCGCAACATCGCGCGTTACATGGCGGCGCTGGCC
>DASSOQ010000103.1:0-10732 GCA_035700365.1 Rhodanobacteraceae bacterium
GCGCACGTCGTCGAGGAACAACGCGCTCGTCACCGACGCGCGCAGGCTCATCTTCTTGTGGACTTCCTGCGCGGCGAATCCCCTGGTGTCCGTCGGCACCAGGAAACCGCGGATGCCGTCGTCGGTCTTCGCCCACACCAGCGCAACCTGGGCGAGGTTGCCGTTGGTGATCCACATCTTGGCGCCGTTGACCACCCAGTCGCCGCCATCCTGCTTCGCGAGGGTCTTCATGTTGGCCGGGTCGGAACCGCCGTGCGGCTCGGTCAACCCGAAGCAGCCGATCACCTCGCCCGCCGCCATCTTCGGCAGGTATTCGCGCTTCTGCTCCTCGCTGCCGAAGGCGAAGATCGGATACATCACGAGCGACGACTGCACCGACGCGAAACTGCGCAGGCCCGAATCGCCACGCTCCATTTCCTGGCAGATCAGCCCGTAGCTGACCTGGTTCATCCCCGCGCCGCCGTACTCTTCGGGAATCGTCGCGCCGAGCAGGCCCAGCGACGCGATCTCCGGAATCAGTTCGGCCGGGAAGCGCGCCTGGTCGAAACAGTCGCCGATGATCGGCAACACCTTGTCATCCACGAAGCGCGCGACCGAATCCTGCACCATCCGCTCCTCGTCGGAGAGTTCGGCGCGGACGTCGTACAGGTCGAGGGGATTGAGTGGTGCGTGGGGCATGTCGATTCCGGCGTGAGACGCAGCCGGTCATTCTAATGGGGACGCGAGGTGCGTAGCGGGGGCGCTCCGTCCGTGCGATACCCGTTTCCGGTGACGCTGCCCTCTGTCCAGGCGGGCCACGTCGGTCTCACCGCCCGTTTTTAGACCCCCCATTACCCATCTCCAGCGCCCGGCTGTTCGACACCCCATGCGGCACGTGCCCCGTCGCGACGTGCCGGCGCGCGGACTCCACGTTGATCGGCGAGTCGTCGAAGAACAGGTCGGCGCCGAAGGCCTCGAGGAACGGTCCCTTGTCGCGTCCGCCGAGGAACAGCGCCTCGTCGATCCGGACGCCCCACTGGCGCAGCGTCAGGATCACGCGTTTGTGGGCGGGCGCCGAGCGCGCGGTGACCAGCGCGGTGCGGATCGGCGAATTCTCCGGAGGAAACGCGGCCTGCAGCCGATGCAACGCCGCGAGGAATCCGCGGAACGGACCGCCTGGCAGCGGCTCGTCCCACCGCTCGGATTCATTGCGGTGGAAGGCGTCGATGCCCTGCTCCTGCGACAGCCGCTCGGAATCATCGCTGAAGATCACCGCGTCCCCGTCGAAGGCGATCCGCAACTGCTCGGGGTGCGCGTCGCGCATCTGCGACGGCAGGATGGTCGCGGCCGCGACACCGGAGTGCAGCGCCCGCGCGACGTTCTCCGCGTTCGCCGAGAGGAACAGGTCCACCGCGAACGGCGCGATGTATTCGCTGGTGGCCTCCCCCGACGTGAACGCCGCACGGGTGATCGCGAGGCCGTAATGCTGGATCGAGTTGAAGATGCGCAACCCCGTGTCGCCGGAATTGCGCGACAGCAGGATCACTTCCACGTACGGCACGTCGGGTTCGGGCCGGTTCAGCGCCAGCAGCTTCTTGACCACGGGGAACGCCACGCCCGGCCCGAGCACGTCGTTTTCGTGGGCGATCTGGTAGGCACGGTACGCCTCGAGGCCTTCCCGCTCGAACAGTGCGTGCGACTCGGTAAGGTCGAACAGCGCGCGCGAGGAGATCGCAACCACCAGCTTGTTGTCGCGGGTTGCCTTCTCGTCGTGCGCGGAGGGAACGTCCACGCGCGCAGTCTACCGCGCGATCGTCGCCGAAACGGCGGCTCGTGGCCCGGAGTCCGCCGGGGCCCCCGATGTGCATGGGGCAGACGCCGTCGGCCGAGAGCCGCGAAATCTCCGCCTTACGCCCAAAGCGGCCTCGAAATTTCCACCAGCCCCCACGCCACGAACGCGCTGATCGGCAAGGTGAGGATCCACGACCACACCATCCGCTCGACCACCGTCCAGCGCACCGCATTGAAGCGCTTGGCGGCCCCCACCCCCATGATCGAGGACGAAATCACGTGGGTGGTCGAAACCGGAAGCCCGAACACCGATGCGGCAATGATGACCGCGGCGCCACTCGTTTCGGCGGCAAATCCGTTGATCGGGTGCAGCTTGACCATCTTGTGGCCTAGGGTCTTGATGATCCGCCAGCCACCGCCGGCGGTGCCGGCGGCCATCACCAGCGCGCACAGCACCTTCACCCATACCGGGATCGAAAACTGGCCGCCAACATCGGACACGCGCAGGAAATGCAGCCACGACGGGAGGTGATCGAAATTGTGCGCGGCGGTCGCGCTCGCGAGCGCCAGGGCGATGATGCCCATCGACTTCTGCGCATCGTTCAGCCCGTGCGATATCCCCATCGCCGCGGCCGAGAACAACTGCGCCTTGCCGAAGAAGAAGTTCACGAACGGCGTGCGACCGAGCCGGCGCAGGAATCCGGTGCGGTTGCAGAACCAGGCGAACAGCGCCAGCAGCAGCCCCATGACCACGATCCCCAGCACGAAGCCGCCGATCGGGGAAACCACCATCGGCACGATCACCTTGGGAATCACGCCGTCGCCGCGCCACCACGCCGAAGGATCGCTCGCCCAGATGATCGCGCGGAGGTTGCCGCCGGAAGCCGCGAAGGCGGCGCCGCACAGGCCGCCGATCAGTGCGTGCGACGACGACGACGGCAGCCCCAGCCACCAGGTGATCAGGTTCCAGATCGTCGCACCCAGCAGCGCGCAGATCAGCACCTCGGCCCCGACCTGCAACACTCCGGCATCGATCAAGCCCGAGGCGATGGTGATCGCCACCGCCGACCCCAGCAGCGCGCCGGCAAGGTTCGTGGTTGCCGCCAGCAGCACCGCCTGGCCCGGCGACAACACCTTGGTCGCGACCACCGTCGCGATCGAATTTGCGGTGTCGTGGAATCCGTTGATGTAGGTGAACACCAACGCGATCACGATGACGGCGGTGAGCAGGCCGAGGCTCATGGAGATGCGAAGACCGGGGACCGGGGACCGGGGAGCGGAAAAGCGCGAAGTTGATCACCCCCTTCCGCAGGAAGGGGGTCGCCGCGCATCGGCGGGGAGATGTACTTCCCCGTGCAAAGCCATCTCCCTCCATCCCCCTTCCTGCGGAAGGGGGAGGAAGAGCAGCAGGCACGCGCAATATTCCCCGGCCCCTCGCCCCCGGTCCCGGATCCCTGTCTCATGAATTCTTCAACACGATCGAATAGATCACGTTGCCCACGTCGCGGCAGCGGTCCACGGCCTTTTCCAGCAATTCGAACAGGTCCTTGGCGAGCATCATCCGGATCGGGTCGTCGCTGGCCAGGTACAGGTCGCGATAGGGCTCCAGCAGCATCCGGTCGGCTTCCGATTCGATCGCCTGCAGACGGTCCTGCAACTTGCGCATGCGGCCGATGCTCATGCCGTTGCGCAACTCGCTGACCATCTCGAACACGCCTTCGGTGGCGCTCATCAGCAGGCTGGCACGCGACGCGAAATCGATGCCCTCGACCCGGTCCGCGACGATCACGTACCTCTCGGCGAACTTTTCGACCGTCTTGGGAATGCGATACAGCGCGGACGACATGGCCTCGATGTCCTCGCGGTCCAGCGCCGTGACGAACGTATTGATCAGCTCCTCGCTGATCCGGGCCGCCAGTTCCTTCTCGCGCCGCCGGGCGGCGCGGAAACCGTCGAGCAGCATTGGTTCGCCGTGCGCCTCGAGCAATCCCTGCAGCGCCTTGGCACCATCGCGGGCGGCGCCGGCACTGGCCTCCAGGAGATCGTAGAAACGATCGCCCTTGCCGAACATCGTCTGCAGCGAAAACATGGCGGTTCATCCGTGCGGAATCGCGCAAATGGTACACGAGCAACGCACCGGCCCCTAGCGTCGCGACGCTTGCTAAACTCCCGTAATGGACCCTCGCGCACGGCCCCGATGCTGACCGAACTCGGCCTGGTACTGCTGCTGGCGCTGGGCAACGCATTCTTCGCGCTGGCGGAAAT
Source organism: Rhodanobacteraceae bacterium (assembly GCA_035700365.1). Taxonomy (GTDB): domain Bacteria; phylum Pseudomonadota; class Gammaproteobacteria; order Xanthomonadales; family Rhodanobacteraceae; genus 66-474. The sequence goes on from DASSOQ010000103.1 coordinate 4,036, forward strand.
CGCCCTGATCGCCTCGCGCAAGAGCCGGCTCCGCTACATGGCGCGGAGCAGCGCGCGCGCGCAGGTCGCGCTGCGGCTCGCCCAGCGCCCCGACCGCTTCCTGTCCACGGTGCAGGTCGGGATCACCCTGATCACCCTGATCACCGGCGCCGCCACCGGCGCCGCCGTCAGCGACCGCATTCGTCAATGGCTCATCGGCCTCGGGATGCCGGTCGCCGCGAATGCGTCACTGGTGATCGGCTTGGTGCTCGGGTTCATCCTCGTCACGACCATCAACATCACGGTGGGCGAGCTGGTGCCCAAGCGGGTGGCGCTGATCGCACCCGAACGCATCGCGCAGGTCGTGGCGTTCCCGATGCAGGTGCTGTCGTGGCTGATGACGCCGTTCGTGTGGATCTTGACCACGCTGTCGGAACTGGTGCTGCGCCTGCTGCGGATGCACAAGGTCCGCCGTGAGAAGGTCAGCGAGGAAGAGATCCGCATGCTGGTCGCCGAGGGCGCCGAGCAGGGCGTGCTCGATCCCGACGAGCGCAACATGGTCAATCGGGTGCTGCGACTCGGCGATCGCACCGTCGACAGCCTGATGACGCCGCGCCCGCGCATCGCCTGGCTCGACGCGGCCGCACCGCTCGAGGAGAACCTCGCCGTGATGCACGCGACGCCCTACTCGCGTTACCCGGTGTACCGCACGGACGAGGACGAGGTGCTGGGCGTGCTGGAGGTCAAGAGCCTGCTGCAGGCGCTGTCACAGGACCCGCGCAAGGGGATGGTGCCGGCCAAGCCCGACCTGTTCCGCAAGCTCGCAAAGCCGTTGTTCGTGCCCGCCACCGCGCGCGCGCTCGGCATCCTGGACGAATTCCGCGACGCAGGCATGCCGTTCGCGCTGGTGGTCGACGAATACGGCGACATCGAAGGGCTGGTCACCGTCAATGACCTGCTGAACGCGGTGGTGGGACGCGCGACCCACGCGGACGGCAACGCCTCGCACGGCGGTTCTGCGGTGCCCCGCGAAGACGGGAGCTGGCTGGTCGACGGCTCGCTGTCCACCGACGACCTGCGCGAACTGCTGCAAGTCGATGAACTGCCGAACGAGCAGGACGGCGACTACTACACCCTCGCCGGCATGCTGATCGATACGCTCGGCCACATTCCCACCGTGGGCGAAAACACGGTCTGGCAGCAATGGAATTTCGAGGTGGTGGACCTCGATGGCGTGCGGATCGACAAGGTGCTCGTCACGCCGCTGGCGAGAACCGAAGCGGAGGACGAAGCGGCCCTCGGCGGCGGGTAACACGCGCAAGAGCCGTCCCCCTTCCGCGCTCCGCGCGCGTTCGCTTCGCTGCGCCCTTCGCAAGCACGGGGAAGGCAAGGCCGCTTTTCACCCCCTTCGCCGGCCGCGCGATGTCGTCACCCGCCCCCACGCGGTTTGGGCCCCTCTTTCGCCAGCCGCGCCATCCGTTCCGCATCGGCGAGCACGCCGTGCAGTATGCGCAGCTCACGGGCGTCGGGCATGGCGCGGTGGAACAGCCGGCGCAGCCGCTGCTCGATGGTGACCGCCGAGCGGCCCTTGTGGAAGTCGATCGCGTGCAGCGTCGCGAAGAGGTGCTCGAAGAAACGTTCCATCTGGTCGGCGGTGGCCGGCTCCTCGCGTGCCGCTGGCGGCGCGGGAATCTCGCCGAGCATCGCCATCCGTAATTCCCAGGCCATCAGTTGCACGGCCTGCGCCAGGTTCAGCGAGGAAAACTCCTCGACGCTCGGGATCCGCACCATCGCGTGGCAAACCGACAGTTCCTCATTGTCCAGGCCCGAGCGCTCGTTGCCGAACAGCAATGCCACTTCCCTTCCCTGCCGCACGAGCGGCGCGATCTCCGCCACCGCCGCGCGCGGATCGAGTTCCGGGAGATTGACGCCGCGGCGGCGCGCCGACAGGCCGAACACGCGCCCGCAATCACCGACCGCGTCCGTGACGCTGTCCACCACGGCCAGGTTCGCGAGCACGTCATCGGCACCCGCCGCCATCGCCGTCGCCTGCGGATCCGGAAAGCGTTGCGGCGCGACCAGCACCAGCCGCCAGAAGCCCATCGTGCGGATCGCGCGCGCGGCCGCGCCGATGTTGCCGGGATGCGAGGTGCGTGCCAGCACGAAACGGATCGTCTGTGGCCGGGGCGGAATGGACGCGGTGGACTGGTTCATCGCGCAAGATTAACGTCGAGTGGCACGGCGCTGCTAAAATCACCTGGCGTCGCCCCGGGCGGCGCGTTCTTTTTCAAGCATCGGAATGCCTCGCCATGGCCCGCCCCGCCGTCACCATCGCGATCCGTGCCGCGCGCGCCGCGGGCAGCGTGATCCTGCGCTACATGAACCGCCTCGACAGCGTGGTGGTGACCGAAAAGCGCCACCTCGATTTCGTTTCGGAGGTCGATCGCCAGGCCGAAGTGGAAATCGTGCGCGAGCTGCGCCGCGCTTACCCCGATCACGCGATCCTCGGCGAGGAATCAGGCGCCTCCGGCAAAGCCGGGGCACGCTTCACCTGGGCCGTCGATCCATTGGACGGCACCCACAACTACCTGCGCGGCATTCCGCAGTTCGCGGTGTCGATCGCCCAGCTCGACCGGGGCGAACCCGTGCACGCGGTGATCCTGGACCCCCTGCGCAACGAGATCTTCACCGCCAGCAAGGGCGACGGCGCCTTCCTCAACGACCGTCGAATCCGGGTCGGCCGGCGTGACTCGCTGGACGGCGCGATGCTCGCCACCGGCTTTCCCTACCGCCAGCGCCAACACCTCGATGCCCAGCTCGCGATGACCCGCGAGGTGCTGAAGCGGGCCGAGGACATCCGCCGGGCGGGTTCCGCGGCGCTGGATCTCGCCTGGACCGCCGCCGGACGCCTGGACGGCTATTTCGAAACCGGCCTCGAAGTGTGGGACATGGCCGCGGGCGCCCTGCTGGTGCGCGAAGCCGGCGGCCGCTATTGCGACCTGGTCGGCCGTGACGGCCTGCCGCAGTCGGGCAACATCGTCGCCGCCAACCATGTGCTGGCTGGACAGATCGTCGAGGCGATCGCCCCTGCCCTGACGTCCGCGCTCAAACGTTGATGCCGGCACCGCTGTTGCAGGATGGCGCCCACCCCTGAAGTGATCCGAGGAAAGCCCAACGGACGATCGCGCAGTCGCCGTTCCTCAGCCCGCGCCGCTGGCGACGGCCAGCGTGGACTCCCCGGCCAGCGCCTTGCGGTAGCGCTGGTACAGCAGCGCCACCCGCTTCACGTACACCTGGGTCTCGGCATACGGCGGCACGCCGCCGTACTTCGTCACCGCCCCTTCCCCGGCGTTGTACGCGGCCGCGGCGAGCTGCACGTCGCCATGGTAGTCGCGCAGCAGCATCGCCAGGTAGCGCGCGCCGCCCGAGATGTTCTGGCCCGGATCGAATGCATCGCCGACGCCGAGCTCGGTCGCGGTGCCCGGCATCAGTTGCATCAACCCCTGCGCACCCTTGTACGAAAGCGCGCGCGAATTGAAGCCCGATTCGGCATGGATCACCGCGCGCAGCAGCGCGGCGTCGACGCCCGTGGTCGCGGCCGCGCTGCGGATGTCCTCGCGATAGGCGGCGAGGTGCAGCGGCACGCTGCTCCAGTCGATCTTCGAATGCAGGTTGCACGCATAGCACTCGACGATGTAGGTGAACAGCCGGGTGGCGTGGGAGCCCTTCGCCAGCGACGCGATGTTGGTGTAGAGGACCGTCCCGTTCTCCTTCGTCACCCGGTACACGGCGCCTCGGCGAGGCGGAAGGGGCGCGTCGGCCTCGAGCGTCAACGGAATACCGGCGGTCGCGGGAGCGGCCGGCACGGGGGCACTGGCGGGAGGCGCGGCAGGTGGAGCGGGTGGACTGGCGGCCGGCGATTGTTCGATGCCGAGCAGGCGCGGCAGCACCCGGCTACCCAGCGTATCCAGGATCGAGACCGGCAGCGGCTGCAACAGGTGCGCACGGGTCAGGGTCTGGACCTGGATGGTGTCGCCTTCGCCGAGCGGCGTCACCTTCAAGACCGACGGATTGGCCTTGACGGACCTTGGCGGCTTGCCCGGGATCACGGTGCCGCTCGGCTGGCTGGAGGGCGGCGACGACGCGGTGCGAAGGCTCACCTTCACGGGCCGTGCGGGCGACGTGTTCCAGTCGCCGACCTTGCGGCAGTCCCGATAGCCCGTGGTCTTGCTGACGAACGCGGTCACTCCGCCCTCGCCGACGCAGCGGTACAGCACGCTGGCCGCGGCCGGCCCTGCCCACCCCGATACCGCGAGGAACGCGCACACCAGCCCCGCCCGCACGATGCGGGTCGGGTTGGATCGGGGCAATGCTCGCCTGCCGCCGCGCGCCCCCAGGCGGAGTGTGGCGTCCATGGGGCCGCAGTGTGCCCCCGCGGACGTCGGATGCCAAGCGCGGACTTGCGGGAACGCGTGGCGGCTCACACGTCCCGGCGCCTCCCGCCCCTCGCCACTACAATGACGGGTTTCGCCGCCCATTCCCGTCATGGCCGATACGCCTGCCCCCACCGAACCCGGATTGCCCAGGCGCGATGCCGGAAAGCCTGCTCCTGGAAAGCCTGCTCCTGGAAAGCTCTACATCCAGACCCACGGCTGCCAGATGAACGAGTACGACTCCCGCAAGATGGAAGAAGTGCTCGCGGCCGAACGCGGCATGCTGCGTACCCAGGATGTGGCCGAAGCCGACGTGATCCTGGTGAACACCTGCTCGATCCGCGAGAAGGCGCAGGAAAAGGTGTTCTCGCAGCTCGGCCGCTGGAAGGAATTCAAGCAGGCCAGGCCCGATGTCCTGATCGGCGTCGGCGGCTGCGTGGCCTCCCAGGAAGGCCAGGCCATCGTGGAGCGCGCCCCCTACGTCGACCTCGTATTCGGCCCCCAGACCCTGCATCGCCTGCCCGACCTCATCGACGCGCGCCGCGCCACCGGCAGGCCGCAGGTAGACATCTCATTCCCGGAAATCGAGAAGTTCGACCGCCTACCCGAGCCGCGCGCCGACGGCCCCGCCGCCTTCGTGTCGATCATGGAAGGCTGCTCGAAATACTGTTCGTTCTGCGTCGTGCCCTACACGCGCGGCGAGGAAATCTCGCGCCCGTTCGACGACGTGCTGGCGGAAGTCGCCTCGCTGGCCGAACAGGGCGTGAAAGAGGTGAACCTTCTGGGCCAGAACGTCAATGCCTATCGGGGGCCGATGTACGACGGCGGCACGTCCGATCTCGCGCTCCTGATCCGTGCGATCGCCGAGATCGACGGCATCGGCCGGATCCGCTTCACCACGTCGCACCCGCTGGAATTTTCCGATTCGCTCGTCGCGGCCTACCGCGACGTCCCGAAGCTCGCGAACTTCCTGCACCTGCCGGTGCAGTCGGGATCCGATCGCACCCTCGCGATGATGAAGCGCAATTACACGGCAGCGCTGTTCCGCGAAAAGATCGCCAAGCTGCGCGCGGTGCGGCCGGGCATTTCGATTTCCAGCGATTTCATCGTGGGCTTCCCCGGTGAGACGGACGCCGACTTCGCGCAAACGCTGCAACTGATCGAGGACGTGGACTTCGACCAGTCGTTCTCGTTCATCTACTCCAGGCGCCCCGGCACACCCGCGGCCAACCTGTTCGACCCGACGCCGGATGCCGTGAAGCACCAGCGCCTGGCGAAGTTGCAGGAGGTGCTGAACTTCCACGCGGCGCGCATCAGCGAGGCCATGGTCGGCACCACCCAGCGCATCCTCGTCACCGGACCGTCGAAGAAGGACCCGAACGAACTCACCGGGAAGACGGAGAACATGCGCCAGGTGAATTTCGCGGGCGATGCGCGTTTGATCGGACGGTTCGTCGATGTGGTGATCACCGCGGCGCTGGCCAATTCGTTGCGTGGCCGGGTCAATCCTCTCCCTCCGGGTGAGGCGGCGCGGAGCGCCGAGCGCGCAGCGCGGGGGTGAGGGTACGATCTTGCGGATGGACCGAACATTATCGGCAACCCGAACCCTCATCCGGCGCTTCGCGCCACCTTCTCCCGAGGGGAGAAGGGTAAAGCAGGCAGTCCTCGCGCACCCATGAGCAACAGCATCGTCCAGCACGACTTCACCCTCGAACCCGACGACATGCAGAGGCTGGCCAACCTGTGCGGTCCGTTCGACGAGCACCTGCGCCAGATCGAACTGCGCCTCGGGGTCGAGATCAACAACCGCGGCAACGTGTTCCGCGTGATCGGCGAGGAGCCGGCCGTGCAATCGGGCGAACGCGTGCTGCGAATGCTGTACGCGGCAACCGAAGACGAGTCGCTGGACGCGCGCAAGATCGGCACGCGTCTGTCCGACGCCGGGGTGGACGCACTCACCGAGGATCTGGCCGAAGGCGCGCAGGAAGTCACGATCAAGGTGAAGCGGGGCGTCATCCGCGGCCGCGGCCCCAACCAGGTGCGCTACCTCCACGCCGTCGCCACCCACGACCTCAACTTCGGGATCGGCCCGGCCGGCACCGGCAAGACCTACCTTGCCGTCGCGAGCGCCGTGGAGGCGCTCGAAACCGGCCGGGTGCAACGCCTGGTGCTGGTGCGCCCGGCGGTCGAGGCCGGCGAGAAGCTCGGCTTCCTGCCCGGCGACCTCGCGCAGAAGGTCGATCCGTACCTGCGCCCGCTGTATGACGCCCTCTATGAAATGCTCG
>DASSOQ010000104.1:0-3594 GCA_035700365.1 Rhodanobacteraceae bacterium
TGGATCGGGCGGATCGTGTAGCCCATCGCCTCCAGCGACGCCTCGACGGACGGCGCAAACGCGCCCTGCTCGGCGAAGATCTCGTCGGGGTACCACTGCATGTGGATGCGCGGCGCGAAGATCGCCTGCTTGATGCCCATGCCGTATTCGACCACGTTGAGGATGCTCTCCATCGTGGTCGAGATGATCGTCGAGCCACCGGGGCTGCCGGTCACCATGAACAGCTTGTCGTCGTGGGTGACGATCGTGGGGCTCATCGAACTCAGTGGACGCTTGCCTGGCTCGATGCGGTTGGCCTCGCCCTGCACCAGGCCGAACTGGTTCGGCACCTCGGGTTTGGACGTGAAGTCGTCCATTTCGTTGTTGAGGAAGAACCCGGTATCGCCCGCGATCTGCTTGATGCCGAAGTAGCTGTTGACGGTGAAGGTGACGGCGACCGCGTTGCCCTTGCCGTCGACGACCGAGTAATGCGTGGTGTTGGTTGCCTGGTAGGGGCCGAGGCTCCCCTTGACCCGGGATGAGGGCGTCGCCTTGTCGGGATCGATCCGGGCACGCAGCTTCGCGGCATGCCCCGCCGAAAGCAGCTTGTCGATGGGGTTGTCGACGAACGCCGGATCGCCGAGATAGGTGTTGCGGTCGGCGAACGCGCGCCGTTCCGCCTCGATGAAGTAATGCGTGCTCTTCGTGGAGTGGAAGCCCCACTTCGCGAACGGATAAGGCGCGATGATCTGCAGCGTCTCGCAGATCGTGATGCCGCCCGAACTCGGCGGTGGCGCCGAATGGATCGTGTAGCCGTGATAGCTGCACTCGATGGGCTTTTCCCACTGCGCCGTGTATTGCCTGAAGTCCTGGAGCGTGAGCAACCCGTCGCTGGCCTGGCTCGCCTTCACCACCGCTGCCGCGATCGGTCCGTCGTAGAAGGCGGCGGTGCCACCTTCGGCGACCAGCTCGAGCGTATGCGCGAGTTGCGGCTGCCTGAGCGTCTGCCCCGCCTGCCACGGCTGGCCATGGTCGAGGAAAATCGCCGCGACGTTCGGATGCTCCCGGAATGCATCGGTCGAAGTGTCGAGGATGCGGACGTCCCCTGGCTGCAACACGAACCCGTCGCGCGCCAACTCGATCGCCGGGGCGATCACCTGCTTGAGGCCCATCGTCCCGTATTCTTCCAGCGCCTGGTCGAGCCCCATCACGGTACCCGGCACGCCAACGCCGAGCCAGGTCCGGGTGCTGCGGCCCTTGACCACCTTGCCTGCCGCGTTCTGCATCATGTCCGGCGTCGCCGCGAGCGGCGCCTTCTCGCGGAAATCGAGGAACAGGTTCCTGCCATCGGCGAGGTGGATCGTCATGAACCCGCCGCCGCCGATATTGCCGCAGCACGGATGCACGACCGCGAGCGCGTAGCCGACCGCGACCGCCGCGTCGATCGCGTTGCCACCCTGCTTCAGGACCTCGACGCCGACCTGGGTCGCGAGATGCTGCGCGCTCACCACCATGCCGTGCTTCGCCGTCACCAGCGGCTGGTCCGGGAGGTTGCTGTTGCCGGTGGGCCTTGCCTGGAGCGGACCGTCCTGTGCGGCGGGGGCCCGCCGCGCTTCGGCCAACGCGGCCGGCGAGGCGCAGCCGACCGCCAGCAACAACACGGCGAGCGCCGTCAGCATCTTGCGCATTTCGATTCCTTGTCGTGACGCAGGCGAATCCGCAACCATGCGCGCAGTGGCCGGCATTGTCAACGCGCAGCGGTGAGCGCGTCGATCACTGGCTGCACCTGCGCGCTGCGACCGAGCGTTTGCCCGACCCGCTGCAGGCGATCGGCGAGCGTCGCGGCATCGTCGCCGCAGATCGTCGCGTGGCCGACCTTGCGGCCGGGCCGCGGCGACTTGCCGTAGTCGTGCCAGTGCGCGCCGGGAATCGCGATCAGGGCGTCGCGGTCGGGCAACTCGCCGATCCAGTTCAACATGCACGACAGCCCGCGCGGCGAGGCGTCGCCGAGCGGCATCCCCAGCACCGCGCGCACGTGGTTCTCGAATTGCGAGGTGACCGCGCCTTCGATGGTCCAGTGCCCGGAGTTGTGGACCCGCGGCGCCATCTCGTTGCCGAGCAAGCGGTCGCCGCGCACGAACAGTTCCAATGCGAACACGCCGACGTAGTCGAGTTCCTCGGCGATCGCGCGGGCGTGGGCGCGCGCGGCCTCTCCGATCGCACCGCCGACCCGTGCAGGGGCGAGGCTCGCGGAAAGGATGCCGCCGACGTGCCAGTTGCGGGTCACCGGCCAGGTATCGAAATCGCCACCCGCCGTGCGCACCGCGATGACCGACGCCTCGCAGTCGAAATCGACGAAGCCTTCGAGGATCAGGCCCCGTGATTCCGCCTGCGCACCCAGCGTCTCCCATGCGGCGTCGGCGTCATTGACGGTCTTCAGCCGGAACTGGCCCTTGCCGTCATAGCCCTCCCGGCGGGTTTTCAGGATTGCCGGCGCGCCGATGCGCGCCAACGCGGCGTCGAGGTCCGCACGGCTCGCCACGTCGGCGAAGTCGGTGGTCGGCAAGCCGCACTGGCGGAACAGGTTCTTCTCCTGGATACGATCCTGGGCGATCGCGAGCGAGCGCGCGTTCGGCGCCACCCGCGCGTGGGCGACGAGCCATTCGGCGGTCGCGGCCGGTACGTTCTCGAAATCGAAGGTCGCCGCGTCGATGTCGCGCGCGAACGACTCCATCTCGCCGAACGCCGACCAGTCGGCGTTGAGCAACGGCGCAACCTGGCCCGCGCAGGCATCGGCCACCGGATCGACGATCCGGAACCGGACGCCGAGCGGCACGCCCGCGAGCACCATCATTCGCGCGAGCTGCCCGCCGCCCAGAATGCCCAACGTCGAATGTGCTGCGACACTGGCCGCCATTTGCTCCTCCATCATGCGAACCTGCACGGCACCAACTTCCCCTCTCCCCCGAACAGTCTCATCGCTCGTGGGAGAGGGAGCGTGTTCACGTACTTCCCTGGCGGTTCCGACTGCGGCGTGCGCCGGCACGCGCAGCCGCGGGATGCGGCGGCTCCAGCCGTGGGTCGGCGTGCTCGAGGACCTGCCGGGTCTGCTCCTGGCGGAAGCGGTCGAGCGCCTTCGCGACCTGGTCGTCGTGCAAGGCCACGATCGCCGCTGCCAGCAGACCGGCGTTCTTCGCGCCCGACTCGCCGATCGCGAGGGTGCCGACCGGCACGCCCGCCGGCATCTGCGCGATCGACAACAGTGAATCCAGACCCTTGAGTGCGCGCGACTCGACCGGCACGCCCAGCACCGGCAGGCGGGTCTTGGCAGCGAGCATCCCGGGAAGGTGCGCGGCCCCGCCGGCGCCGGCGATGATCACCTCGATCCCGCGCGTGCCCGCGCCTTCGGCGTAGGCGAACAGCTTGTCGGGCGTGCGGTGCGCCGAAACCACTTCGACCTCGTGCGCCACGCCCAGCGACGCGAGCGTGTCGGCCGCGTGCCGCATGGTCTCCCAGTCCGAGCGCGAGCCCATCACCACCCCGACGCGGGGCGCGACCGTCGTTTTCCGCATGGTGTGTCCGTCGCAAAACGGCTATTGTACGCGCCATGGACAA
>DASSOQ010000105.1:0-11019 GCA_035700365.1 Rhodanobacteraceae bacterium
GCTCCGCATCGAATTCGAGCGGGACCGCGTGTGGCAGATCAGCGCGATCAAGCCGGTGGGCCTGCACACGCTGGACGATGCGCAGGAAGACACCTTCGCGCAAGCCCTGGACGCCTTCTCCAAGCGCCTGTGGCGCAAGCCACGCACGCGCAAGCAGTACCGATACGACCTCGCGATGCTGGTCGATCCCAAGGAAACGATGCCGCCTTCCAATGCGCGCGCGTTGAAGCATTTCGTCGCCGAGGGTCGCGAGCTCGGCATCGATGTCGACGCCATCACCAAGCACGACTACCCGCGGCTCGCCGAATACGACGGGCTGTTCATCCGCGAGACCACCGCGCCCGACAACCACACGTACCGCTTCGCGCACAAGGCCGAGCGTGAGGGCATGGTCGTGATCGACGACCCGACCTCGATCCTGCGCTGCACCAACAAGATCTACCTCAACGACCTGCTGCGTTCGAAGAAGCTCGCGGTGCCGCGCTCGGAAGTCCTGTATCGGGAGGACGCGAAGCAGTTGCGGGAGCTGCCGGTGCGGCTGGGTTTCCCGCTGGTGCTGAAGATTCCGGACGGATCGTTTTCGCGCGGCGTGGTCAAGGTCGAGGACGAAAAGCATCTGGCCGAGGCCGCCCAGCACCTGTTCCAGAGCACCGCCCTGCTGATCGCGCAGGAGTTCCTGTACACGGACTTCGACTGGCGGATCGGCGTGCTGAACCGCAAGCCGCTATATGCCTGCAAATACTTCATGTCGCGGGGGCACTGGCAGATCTACAACCACAGCGCCCGCGGCAGCGCCCGTTCCGGCGGGTTCGAGACCCTGAAGCTCGAAGACGTGCCGCCGGACGTGGTGCGGCTCGCGGTGCGCGGCACCGCACCGATCGGCGCCGGCCTGTACGGCGTCGATATCAAGCAGACCCACGACCGCGCGGTGCTGATCGAAGTGAACGACAACCCTTCGATAGATGCGGGCGTCGAGGACGGAGAACTGGGCGAGGATCTTTACCGCAGCATCATGGCCGAGTTGCTGCGGCGGATGGAGGCGAAGCGAAATGGGGTTGCGGTGTGAGTGCGATCGTTCCCTGGAACGACGGCCGGTCGGACCGGAAGCCGGGGCGATGCGGGGCGGGCCTTGCCCGCCTGCGGTAGCGGCGCACGGCGTCGCCCCTGCAGCCCGCGGATCAGGATTTGCGGCGACGCATGCGGCGCGCCAGCAGGATGAGCGATGGTGCGGCCAGCGCCCAGAACGTGAGCGACCAGCCGAGATGACCATCGCGCAGCGGCAGGGGCGTGAGCCCCAGAAGCACGATTCCGCAGGCGAGCCAGGTCGTTGCGCCAAGCGTGATCGGGTCCTGGCTTGCGCCGGGCTGCAGCCGCGGCGGGATCCGCGCGCCGGCGCCCCGCGCGAAGGTCGGAGCGGCGGCGGCATGCCGGAACGGCTGCCGACGATGGCGGTGGCCGTCGGCGCCGTGGCGGGCACGGCTGACGGTCTGGGTCTTGTGGCGCATGGGCGGCTCCGGTAGCGGTTGCGGGCAGTTTGTGCGGCCTCCGTCTCGCGGGCTGCGACACGCAATCGCCACCGATCCGCCGGGGTTGTTACGCTCTCCGGGGTCCCGGTTCCCGAGGCCCGGGGGGCCCCGGTCCCGACAGTCCGTGTCTCCATCGAAACCGCATGTCCATGCCACGCTACGCCGTCTTCGGTCACCCCATTGCCCACTCGCTATCACCGCGACTGCATTCGTTGTTCGCGGCGGAAACCGGGATCCAGCTCGGATACGTCGCAATCGATGCAGCGCCGGAAGAGTTCGGGGACGCGGTGCACGCCTTCTTTTCGGGTGGCGGACTGGGCGCCAACGTCACCCTGCCGCACAAGGCCGCCGCATTCGCGCTTGCGGATGTCGCAACCGCAACGGCCGAACGGATGCGGGTGGCCAACGTGCTGACGCGCCTGCCGGACGGGCGGATCGAGGCCGACAGCAATGACGGCGCCGGGATGATCGCCGACCTGCGCGCGCATTGCGGCGTCGATCCCCGCGGACGCGAGGTGCTGTTGCTCGGTGCCGGTGGCGCCGCGTGGGCGGCGGTGTTCGCACTGCTGGACGCGAAGGTGCGCACCGTGGTCATCGCCAACCGCACGTGCGAGCGCGCGGCGACGCTGGCGACCGCGCTCATGCAGCCAGACCGGGTGCGGGTCTCGCGCTGGGAGGCCCTGGATTCATGGGCGCCGTTCGACCTGATCGTGAATGCGACCTCCGCCGGGGTGCGGCACGAACCGCTCGCGTTGCCGCGCACACTCGCCGGCGCGGAGACGGTGGCGTATGACCTCAGCTATGGCCCGGCCGCGCAGCCGTTCCTGGACTGGGCGAATGCCGCCGGCTGTGCGCGTGCCTGGGACGGCCTCGGAATGCTGGTCGGGACCGCGGCGTCGTCGTTCGAACGCTGGCACGGCGTGCGGCCGGACACCGAGGGCGCGCTGGGTGCGTTGCGCGGCAGGTTGTCGTAGAAGCGCGCCCGGCGCGCGACCGAAGGCAAAAGAAGATGCAAGCGCTTCGCGCAGGGCCGTTGCTACAAAGCTGTCGCGAGATACTCGTCCTTGAGTTCGACGTAGTGGCTGGCTGAGTACCGCAGCGCCTCGATTTCGCTGTCGCCCAGGCGACGCACGCAGCGCGCGGGGTTGCCGACCCACAGCTCGCCTTCACCGACGACCTTGCCGGGGGGGACCAGCGCGCCCGCGCCCACAAACGCGTGGCGTTCGACCACGACACCGTCCAGCAGGGTCGCATGCATCCCGATCAGGCAACGGTCGCCGACGGTACAGGCATGCACCACTGCGCCGTGGCCGATCGTGACATCGCTGCCCACGATGCACGGGAACCCGCCGGGGGAATACGGGCCATCGTGGGTCACGTGCAGGACCGCGGTGTCCTGCACGTTGGTGCGCGCGCCGATGCGGATCCTCTCGACGTCACCTCGCACCACCGCGCCGGGCCAGAGCGACACGTCGTCGCCGAGCTCCACGTCGCCGATCACGGTGGCGGCGGGGTCGACGTACACGCGCGCGCCGAGCCGCGGCGCGACATCCCGATAGGCACGCAAGTTGGTCATGTGGGTTCGTTCCTGGCGGATCACGACACAACATCGTAACGAAGCGGCGAACCCGGCGGTACGCCCGCGCCTCGCGGGCCGGGCTCGCCGGTTCAGGGCTTCCCCGTCGGAGCGGTGTGTTCGCGCAGCGCATCGCGGGTGTTGCGGTACCCGATCTCGATGGCCCGATCGAAATGGTGCCAATCGAACATCCCGATTTCCTGCATGTCCGGGCGCAGCACCAGGTCGGCCAGCTCGCGCCTCCGCGCGCTGCCGGTCTCGGAATTGACCATGCCGGCGCGGATCAGGATCGCGAAGGCGCCGGGGCGCCGCTGGCGGGTGCGCCGCTCCGCCCACAGGGTGGGCCAGCGGGGCGAGGCAGCCTCGTTGACCTCCGCCCGCAAGGTGTCGTCCGCGCCGATGTCCACGGCGATCATCCGTCCCGGCGCGTCCTCGGCCAGCACGTCGGTCGGCAGGTTGTTGATCACCGCGCCGTCGACATATACATGGTGGTCGTGGAATAACGGCGGAAGGATCCCGGGTACCGCGCTGGAGGCCCTGATCCAGCGCCACAGGAGCCCCTCGCGGTGGACCGCGGTCGCGCCCTCCGTGAGGTCCGCCGAGACGCAGGCGAACGGCACCGGCAGGTCCTCGACGTCGATCTCGCCGAAGGCCTCCCGCATCAGCATCGTGGCGCGTGCGCCGCGGGTCAGCGCGACCAGCGGCAGCGTCCAGTCGGCCAGCGGCTTGCCGTCCACCAATGCGCGGCGGCAGGCGGCGCGCAACTTGCCGTCGTCCCATTCGTACGCGATACCGGCGCCGATGATCGCGCCGATGCTGGTGCCGACCACCGTGTCGATGCTGATGCCGGCTTCGCGCAGCGCCTGCACCACGCCGATCTGCGCGAACCCGCGGGCGCCGCCGCCCGACAAAACGAGCGCCGTGCTGTTGCCCGACAGCAATCGGGCGATCCGCGCCATGTCGCCGTGGTGGCGCCAATGGTGGTGTTGCAGTTCGGCCGTGCCGATGCTGGCCCGCCACGCGCGCGCGGCACCATGGATGAACTTGCCGCGAGGGTGTTGCAGTACCAGGTGGCGCGGCCGGTGATGGGTGTCTTCGACCATGGCTTCGCGGCTTTGCGGGTGACCGCCGTCCGCCGCGGCCCGGTTGCCGACCGGGTACGGCCATGGCTCGGGCACACGCTCGGCCGCCACCGGCAGCAGCAGCGCATCGGCCTGGCGCTGGCACAACCGGCGCCAGGCCGGATCGCCGTCGCCGAGGTAAAGCACGAAACGGTGTTCGGATTCGCGTTCGGTGAACCACCCGGTGTCGCGCGACCGGCCGAGCCCCGCGTCGATCACCAGGCAATCGCCCCATGCGAGCAGCTGGTGTTGCAGGCTTTCGGCGAATGCGTGCGCGTCGATGTCGTGGTCGAACGGCAGCACCGCGAAGGTGCGCGGCGGGCTGGTCGCTTCGTCATGGGGGTCCCCGAGCAGGCGCTGGATCGCGATGCGCGCGGCGCTCAACATCGCCTGCGGGTGCCGCGCCACGAGTTTCTCGAACCCTTCCCGCGACAGGCGCAGCAATTCCGAATCGCGCAGCGCGCGCACGCTGTGGGTGCGTTCCTCGCCGACCAGCAGGCCGATTTCGCCCAGCGTTTCCCCGGCCGGGATCACGCCGAGCAGGCGCGGCGGTCCGCCGATCAGCGGCGTGCCGAACAGCCCGAGGCTGCCGGATTTCAGCAGGAACAGGGCATCGGCTTCTTCGCCGCGCTGGTACAGCGTTGCCCCGCCCGGCAACAGGAACCACGCCAGTTCCTCGAGCAGCGCGCCCAGCTCGTCCCGGTCGAGGTGCCCGAAGACCGCGGTCGCCGCGAGCAATGCGCGCAGATCCGCGGCCGGTGTCGTTCCCATGCCGCGATGCTAGCTTGATTTCCGGGCGAGGCAACGCCACGCTGGAGAATCCCGGAGCGACCATGTCCAACGACAATCCCCTGCTCGGCAACGCGCAACTTCCCGCGTTCTCGAAGATCCGTGCCGCCGATGTCGAGCCGGCGATCGACACCATCCTGGCGCACTACCAGGCGGGCATCGATGTGCTGACGGCAGCCGCGTCGCCGCGGGACTTCGAGCACGTGATGCTGGAATCCGAACGCCTCGACCAGCGGCTTGCGCGTGCCTGGGCGCCGGTTTCGCACCTGCATGCGGTCGCCGACACCAGGGAACTGCGCGCGGCCTACGACGCGGCACTCGAGAAGATCACCGATTTCGAAAGCGCCCTCGGCCAGAACCGTGATTTCTACGCGGCCGTGCAGGCGGTCGCCGATGCCCCCGACTTCGCGGGGCGGCCGCGGCCGGAACGTGCGCTGGTGGAGCACGCGCTGCGCGACTTCAGGCTGTCCGGGGTCGCGCTGGAGGAGCCTGCGCGCACGCGCTTCCGGGAGATCGTCAACGAACTCGCCAAGCTCACCACCGGCTTCGCCAACGCGGTGCTGGACGCGAGCGAAGCCTGGTACGAGCGGATCGAGGACGAGCGCGACCTTGCGGGCATCCCCGAATCGGGGCGCGCGGTGCTGCGCGAATATGCGCGCGAGCGCGAGCTCGAAGGATCGCTGGTGACCCTGAAGCAGCCGGCCGTGCAGGCGGTGTTGACCTACGCCGACAATCGCGGCTTGCGCGAGCGTGTGTATTGGGCGTACCAGACCCGCGCCTCCGACCAGGGGCCGAACGCCGGCAAATTCGACAACTCGGCGCGGATGGAGAAGATCCTGGCGCTGCGCCACGAAGCCGCGCAATTGCTCGGCTTCGCCAACGCGGCCGAGGAATCGCTGGCCACCAAGATGGCCACGACCCCGGACGAAGTGCTCGCGTTCCTGCGCGACCTGGCGGCGCGCGCGAAGCCGGTGGCCCAGCGCGAGCTTGCTGAACTGCGCGAATTCGCGCGCAGCGAACTCGGGCTGGAGACCCTCGAACCCTGGGATGTCGCCTACGCGTCCGAGAAACTGCGGCGGGCGCGCTACGCCCTCGACGAGGAGCAGTTGAAGGCGTACTTCCCGCTGCCGGCGGTGCTGCACGGCCTGTTCACCGTGGCCGGCAAGCTGTACGGCATCACCGTCGAACCCGCGCGCGAACCGGTGGACATGTGGCATCCGGACGTGCGTTACTGCGAGGTGCGCGATGCCGACGGCGCGCTGATCGCGGGTGTGTACCTGGACCTCTATGCGCGCGACGGCAAGCGCGGCGGGGCATGGATGGACGTGTGCCGTGCGCGCTTCCGCGACGGCGACCGCACGCAGTTGCCGATCGCGTTCCTCACCTGCAATTTCGCGCCGCCCGCGGGCGGACATCCCTCGCTGCTCACCCACGACGACGTGCTCACGGTGTTCCATGAGTTCGGGCACGGTCTTCACCACCTGCTGACCCGCATCGAACTGCCCTCGATCGGCGGGATCGACGGCGTCGAATGGGACGCGGTCGAGATGCCCAGCCAGTTCATGGAGAACTTCTGCTGGAACCGGCGGGCGCTCGACCTGTTCGCGAAACACTGGTCGACGGGTGAGCCGCTTCCCGGTGAACTGTTCGACAACATGCTGGCCGCGCGGCATTTCCAGGCCGCGATGTTCCTGGTACGGCAACTGGAATTCGCGCTGTTCGATTTCCTGCTGCACCTCGAATACCGACCGGACCGCGGGGCACGGGTCATGGAAACGCTGGAAGCGGTGCGGCGCGAGGTGGCGGTGCTGCACCCGCCGGCGTGGCAGCGTTTCCCGCACGCGTTCACCCACATCTTCGCGGGCGGCTACGCGGCGGGGTACTACAGCTACCTGTGGGCCGAGGTGCTCTCGGCCGATGCATTCGGCGCCTTCGACGAGCGCGCGGGGGAAACCGGCGAGGTGATCGACGCCGCGACCGGTGCGCGTTTCCGCGACGAAGTGCTCGGCGTCGGCGCGAGCAGGCCTGCGCTGGAGAGTTTCATCGCCTTCCGCGGCCGCGCGCCGAAACCCGATGCGTTGCTGAAATCCTACGGGCTGGATGCCTGACGCCCGGGATTGCGGATGCGCCGGCGCGATCGTCGCAGGAGCGCGCCATGCGCGCGACCGGCGTTACCGCAACGATGATCGTGGCGCATCGGATCGCCTCGCCCTTCAAGTGCAAACCACCGTACTGGCCGAACAGGCAGCCGTGGTTGCGGCGGTGGTGGCGGCGACCGTCGACGCGGTGATCGCCGACATCGCCGCTGCGGTCACGGCGGCGGTTTCGGCGCGGGCAACCATGTCCGCCACCGCGTTCGCGCCGGCTGCGCCTGCATCATCCAGCTCGGCCATCCGGGCGCGGATCGCCTTGTGTTGGTCGCGCGGATAGATCGCATCGGTGACGCGGCAGGCGGTGGCGAGGTGGATCAGGCAGGCGGTCGCGGCATCGGGTGTTTCGCCATGCAGCAGCACCCCGTCCAATCGCGCGCGCACGTCGTGCTCGACGCGCGCGTCGCGTTCCGGATACACGTTGCGGTGGAACAACAGCAGCACGCGCTGCTCGCGCTTGGCGAGCGTCCCGCGCGCGACGAGGCGGTCGAGCAGGCGCTGCCGCAAGCCGTTCAGCTCGGCCGGCAAATGCCGGACCCAGTGCGACAACGTCTTGCCGGGCGTGGCGGCGACCGCGCGCAGCGCATCATCGAGCAGCGGATCATCGGTGGCGGTGCCGGTCGCGGTCACCCGCTCCCCGTCCACCTGCAGCCGCCCGCGCAGCGCGAGTTCCATCACGATCGCCCCGGCGAGTCCGTAATCGAGGCCGATGCCCGCCTCTGGAAGCACGGTTCCGCGTTCGTCATCGAGGGCCAGCAGCAGAAGGTCGGTGGCGAGCATGGAATTCTCCATGGGAACCTTTCGCCAAAGTATCTGGCGTAACCGTCGTCTGCGACGGGTTGTCTTGGCGAAGGAGCCGTTGTGGAAAGTCAGGCCATGGATGGCCGTCGTGATGCCGGTTGGCCGAATTCAAATCGTCTACTGCAAAGGATGGCAACTGCGACGGTCAGGGATGATCGCACATAGAATGCCGCGATGCGAATCGCCTCGTGGAACGTCAATTCGTTGAAGGTGCGGCTTCCGCACGTCGAGCAATGGTGTCGCGAGGCGCAGCCGGACGTCGTCGCGCTGCAGGAAACCAAGGTCGGGGACGACAAGTTTCCCCGCGAGGCGATCGAGGCGCTTGGCTACCAGGTGGTGTTCTCGGGCGAGAAGGCCTACAACGGGGTGGCGATCCTCGCGCGCGAACCGCTGCTGGATGCCGTGGCGGGCGTGCCCGAATTCGGCGATCCGCAGCGCCGCGTGCTGGCCGCGACGGTCGGCGGCGTCCGGATCGTCAACCTGTACGTGGTCAACGGACAGAGCGTCGGCAGCGACAAGTACGTGTGGAAGCTCGAGTGGCTGCGGGCGGTCACCGATTACCTGCGCGGCGAGCTGCAGCGGCATGGCCACGTGATCGTGCTCGGCGACTTCAACATCGCGCCGGAAGACCGTGACGTGCACGATCCGGAAGCCTGGCGCGGCCAGGTGCTCTGTTCCGAGCCCGAGCGCGCCGCGCTGCGCGGAATCCTCGAACTCGGCTTCATCGACTCGTTTCGTGAATTCGTCGCCGACCCCGGCCACTTCAGTTGGTGGGACTACCGGCAGGGCGCGTTCCGGCGCAACCTTGGCTTGCGCATCGACCTGATCCTCGCCAGTGAAGCCCTGCGCGGGCGCCTGCGGGCGGCGTCGATCGACGGCGCGCCGCGCCGCTGGGAGCGGCCGTCCGACCATGTGCCCGTGATCCTGGAGCTTGCGAACTAGGGCGTCTGCCCCGATCATGGAAGTCATGGACGTGCAGCCCGCGCCGCGGGAAATCATCGACGACGCCGAACTGGAAGTTCTCGACCGCTTCCTGCGCGGCCATGCGGGCGATTCCGACGAAACGATGCTGCTCGACGGCGTGCACGGCATGCTGACGGCGCTGGCGATCGGACCCGATCCCGCGCTGCCCGAGGAATGGCTGCCCGAGGTGCTGCACGCGCCGTTCGAGGATCCGGAACAGGGCGCGGCGGTCCTCGGGCTGCTCGCCAAGCTCAACGATTCGATCCCCGTCGAGCTCGAGGGCGAGGTCTACGAACCGGTATTGGGCGAGCTCGGCGACGGCGAGCCCGTCCACAGCGACCTGAGCGCCGCCGGCTGGTGCGAGGGGTTCAGCCGCGGCATCGACCTGCGCGCGGCGATCTGGGAATCGCGGCTCGCCGAAGACAGCGAACTGCTCGAGATGCTGGGTCCCATCATGGCGTTGGCGGTGGACGAAGGCGTGCTGTCGGCCGACGTGCCGATCGCCAAGCTCGATGACAACGAGTACGACGCCTGCCTGGCCCAGATCCCCGATGCCGTGGAAGCCGTGGCCCACTACTGGCGGGTGCGCCCGCCCACGGAGCGAGAGCGCACTTCCGGCGGAGGCGCGTCGGCTGCATCGTTTCCCAGCCTGCCTTCGCGTCGGCGGGGCCGCTGGCTGCATTGAGGGACGGCGCCGAAGCGCGGGGCTTGGAAGGCGCAGCGGCTTTCTTCGGGTTCGTCGCCTTGTGCGAACGCAGCGTTTCCCCCGCGGGCATTGTTTCCCGTCGGGCGCGGGCGCATCTTTGAAGCCATCTGATCCCATCGGAGGTGGCCCATGGCCTCCCGCAACGTCACTCGCCGCGTGCGCGGCATCCCGACCTCGGACGGTGCCGGCGTCAAGTTGACCCGCGTGATCGGCCAGCCGAAGCTGGATTCGCTCGACCCGTTCCTGCTGCTGGACGAGTTCGGATCGGAAGCGGCGACCGACTACATCGCCGGCTTCCCCGACCACCCGCATCGCGGCTTCGAGACCGTCACCTACATGCTCGACGGGCGCATGCGCCACCGCGACAACCACGGCAATTCCGGCCTGCTGGAATCGGGCAGCGTGCAGTGGATGACGGCCGGCCGAGGCATCGTGCATTCGGAGATGCCGGAGCAGGAACACGGCCTGATGCGTGGCTTCCAGCTATGGGTGAACCTTGCGGCGCGGGACAAGATGATCGAGCCGCGCTACCAGGACATCGCGCCGGACCGGATCCCGACCGTGGAACCGGCGCCCGGCGTCAAGCTGCGCGTGGTCGCGGGCGACCTGTTCGGCGTCACGGGACCGGTCAGCGGCATCGCGATCGAGCCGGTGTATCTCGACGCGGGCTTGCAGCCCGGCGCGAAGCTGTCGGTACCGCTGCCCGAAGGGCACAGCGCGTTCGCCTATGTGTTCGAGGGCGAGGCCGTGCAGGTCGGCGACGACACGCTGGCCTTGCGCGAACTCGGCGTGCTCTCGTCCGGCGACCAGGTGGAGCTTTCGGTTGCGGCCGACGCGCCGGCCGCCCGCGTGCTGCTGGTCGCCGGCCGGCCACTCAACGAACAGGTTGCCCGCTACGGTCCGTTCGTGATGAACACGCCCGAGCAGATCGTGCAGGCGATGCAGGATTACCAGGCCGGGAGGTTCTAGCCCCGCTGCCGCGCACAAAAAAGCCGGACGGCTTGCGCCGTCCGGCCGGAGTCGCGCTGCAGGAGGGAGGGGGGTCTCCGCCGCGCGTACCTCGTTCGATCCCTTGCGGAATCAGCGCGCCTTCTTGGCGGGCGCGGCGGCGGCATCGTTGGCCGCCTTGAGGCTGTTGCGGGTCAGATCGCCGAACTGCTCGGCGGTCTTCTGCGCGACGCCCAGGATTTCCTGGCCGGTCGCGTAGGCGGCTTCGGCGGTGTCACGCGCGAAATCGATGCCCTTCGGCCACAGCGCGGTCACGTCCTGGATCTCGCGGGCTTCCAGCGAATCGGCGACGAACGCCAGGTTCGACTTGGCCTGCGACTCCAGCGCCTTGACCTGCAGGCCCTGGATTTCGGAGATGCCCTTCAGCGCGGTGAGCTGC
>DASSOQ010000106.1:0-6264 GCA_035700365.1 Rhodanobacteraceae bacterium
TAGCCGGAAAGCCGCCACTTCCGGTCGCTGTCGAGATGGAACGACAGCAACTCGCGCGTCGGCTTGGCCTGGCTGCCGAATTCGGTGGCGTAGTTGATGTTGACGTACTGGCCGGCTGGCAGTTTCCCGTCACCCTTGGACAGCGTGTGGGTGACCACCGCGACCTTGCGCGACTTCATGGCGCCGAGCCGGGCGTGGTCCGACTGGACGGTGTCAATGAACTGGTCGCGCGACACCGATTTCTTGGCCACGTCCGAAGCCTGGTCCCAGACCTGCCCGGCCTGGCCATTGTCGAGCATGGCGACGATCCGGTCGGCGTACTGGATCAGCACCTGGTTCTGCTTCTGCAGCGCCTCGCGTTGCTGCGGGGTGAGCTGCTGCCTGGCCTGGGCATTCTGCCCCGGCGCGGCCGCAGACTGCGTCTGGGCGCCGGCAATGCCGGCGAAGCCGATCAGCAAAGCGCAGAGGAACACACGAACGAACATGGCTTCACTCCGATTGCCGCACAAGGGACGTTTACGCTAGCACGTCAGGATATTCGCCGCGTGGCGGGCGCACAGGCACGCTGACGACCGCGCGCCGGGGACAGGCGTCACCGCGATCACCAGATCTGCACCCGCTGGTCCGGCTTCAGGTACAGCTTGGCGCCGGGCTGCACGTCGAAGGCCTTGTACCACGCGTCGAGGTTGCGGACGGTTTCGGCGCGGAACTCGCCAGGTGCGTGGACGTTGGTCTTGACCCGCTGGCGCAGGGCGGCGTCGCGCATCTTCGAGCGCCAGGTCTGTCCGTAGGCGAGGAAGAATCGCTGGTCGCCGGTGAGGCCGTCGATCACGGGTGCCGGCTGGCCGCCGAGCGACTTGTGGTAGGCGAGATGGGCGATGGTGAGCCCCGACACGTCGGCGATGTTTTCCCCCAGCGTCTGCTGGCCATCGACGTGCAGGCCGGGCAGGGCCTCGTATTGGTCGTACTGCTTGACCAGCCTTTCCGTGGCTTCCTGGAAGTGCTTCGCGTCGGCCGGCGTCCACCAGTTGTGCAGTCGCCCCTCGGCATCGAACTGCGAGCCCATGTTGTCGAAGCTGTGGCTGATTTCGTGGCCGATCACGGCGCCGATCGAGCCGTAGTTGGCCGCGGCGTCGGCCTTCGGATCGAAAAACGGCGGCTGCAGGATCGCGGCCGGGAATTGCAGCTCGTTTTCCAGCGGCAGATTGATCGCGTTGACCAGTTGCGGTGTCATCCACCAATGGTCGCGGTCGACCGGCTTGCCGAGCGCCGCGAGGCGCTGGCGGTACTCGAATCTGGAGACGTTGAGCTCGTTGGTGAGCGGGTCGTCGGCGGTGATCTCGAGGCCGTCATAGGACGGCCAATGGTCGGGATAGCCGACCTGCACGCGCAAGGTCTTGAGCTTGGCCCTAGCCTTCTCGCGGGTGGCCGGCGTCATCCATTCGAGCGTCTCGAGGCGCGTGTTGAATGCGGCAATCAGGTTTTGCACCAGTTGCTCGACCTGCTGCTTGGCGGGTGCCGGGAAATAGCGTTCGACGTAGAGTTGGCCCACCGCGAAACCGAGCGCCTCGCTGGTGGCGTCAACTGCGCGCTTGGAGCGTTCACGCTGCTGCGGCACGCCCTGCAGGGTGTGGTCGTGGAACTGGAAGGAGAGGTCGGCGAATTTCTTCGGCAGCAGGTCGGCGTGACGGTCGAGCGTGTGGAAGGTCAAGAGCTCCTTCCAGGATTGAAGCGGCGCGTCGGCCGTGAGCTTCGAAAGCCGCGCGATCGCCGCGGGTTGCCACGCGTCGATGACCTTCTGGTCGGCGAGGCCGGCGGCCTTGAAATACGCGTTCCAATCGAGACCCGGCGCCTTCTTTCCGAAATCGGTGAGCGACCACAGGTTGTTGGCCGCGTGCACGTCCTGGCTTTCGACCAGGCTTTCCTGCGCCTTGGCGATCTTCGTCTCCAGGTCGAATACCCGCCCGGCCGCTGCCTGGGCGTCCTTGACGCCTGCCGCAGCGAGGATCGCCGCAATGTAGGTCTTGTACTGGTCGCGGTACCCCGCCATGGTCTTGTCGCCGGACAGGTAGTAGTCGCGCCCCGGCATGGTCAGGCCGCCCTGCAGCAGGTAGGCGATGTTGTGCGAAGGATCGCTCAGCCCCTGGGCCACGAACAGCCCGAACAGGTGGTCGGTGTGGAAGTCGGTGGCGTTGATGGGGTCGACGTCCTGGCGCAGCCGGCTGCCGAGCACGCGGGCCAGGTCGGCGCGCGACTGGATCCCGTCAATGGCGTCGAGTTCGCCCTTCAGCGGCGCGAGCCCGTGTCGCTCGATGGCGTCCGTGTTCATCCACGCCGCGTAGTAGTCGGCGATCCTGCGCGCATTGCTGCCTACGGGCGGATGGCCCTTGCCGGCATTCTCGATGATGTCCGCGGTGCGCGCCTCGGTGCGCCTGGACATGTCGTAGAACGCGCCGATGCTGGAGCGGTCGGCGGGGATCTTCGCGGTCTGAAGCCACGCGCCGTTGGCATATTCGAAGAAGTCGTCGCCCGGTTTCACCGAGTGGTCGACATAGGACAAGTCGATGCCGATGTCCGGCCCGGTGCTCGCCGCAGCGGGGTTCGCCGCGGTGGCCGCGGGCGCTGCGGCGGCGGCCTCCACCGGTCCGGTCGGGGCCTGCTGCGAGCAGGCCGAGCATGCGCATGCGATGGCGGCGGCGAGGATCAAGGTGGTGCGCGGCATGGGACGGGTCCGTTCGGGAAAGCCCCGATGATGCACCAAACGGCGTGGATTTGCAGGTGCCGCAATGCATGCTTCGAATCGGCGCGCCGTCGTCTTCGCGGTAGGCGCCGTGCCCTCTCGTTATCATCAAGGCAATGGCGTCGCGAATGGAAAAGCAGGTGAGCGATCCACCGCTGCGGGATCTCGAGCGCGCGCTGCGATCCGTGCTGAGCCGCGATGCGGGCAAGCTGCGTGCGCGCCTGCGACGCCTGGAACGCGCGCGGCCGCCGTCGCCGGGAACCGTGCGCGCGCTCGCCGGCGAAATCGCGGCCTCCGCGGCGCGACGCGAAACCCGGGCCGCGCTGGTCCCGCCGATCGCGCTGGATGCGTCGCTGCCGATTGCCCAGCGCGCCGACGAGATCACGCGCCTGATCCGCGAGCACCCGGTGCTGGTGATCGCCGGCGAAACCGGTTCGGGAAAGACCACCCAGCTGCCGAAACTCTGCCTGGCTGCCGGTCGCGGCGTCGCCGGGATGATCGGCTGCACCCAGCCGCGACGGCTGGCCGCGCGGGCGATGGCGCGCCGGGTGGCCTCCGAACTCGGCGGCGGACACAACGATCAGCCGGGTGGCATCGTCGGTTACGAGGTGCGCTTCGCCAGGCAACTCGGCACCGACACGCTCGTCAAGTTCATGACCGACGGCATCCTGCTCGCCGAGATGGCGCACGATCGCTGGTTGTCCGAATACGACACGATCATCCTGGACGAGGCCCACGAGCGCAGCCTCAACATCGACTTTCTGCTGGGCTATCTCAAACAGCTGTTGCGCAGGCGGCGCGACCTCAAGCTGATCGTCACCTCGGCGACCATCGACACCGCGCGTTTCGCCGAGCACTTCGATGGGGCGCCGGTCTTGACGGTCGAAGGGCGCGGCTTTCCGGTCGAGCTCCGCTGGCGCCCTGCGGAAGGCGACGCAGGACTGACCGAGCGGGTCGTCGATGCACTCGACGACGTCAGTCGCGAGGATCCCCGTGGCGACGTGCTCGTGTTCCTTCCCGG
This sequence comes from Rhodanobacteraceae bacterium, assembly GCA_035700365.1. Classification (GTDB taxonomy): domain Bacteria; phylum Pseudomonadota; class Gammaproteobacteria; order Xanthomonadales; family Rhodanobacteraceae; genus 66-474. The sequence continues at coordinate 3,762 of DASSOQ010000106.1, forward strand.
CGAGCGCGAGATCCGCGACGCACACCTGGCGCTCTCGCGCAGGCAGTACCGCCACACCGAGCTGCTGCCCCTGTATGCGCGGCTGTCGGTGAAGGAACAGGACCGGGTGTTCAAGCCGGGTCCCGAACGCCGCATCGTGCTGGCGACCAACGTCGCCGAGACTTCGCTGACCGTGCCGCGGATCCGCTGGGTCGTCGATTCCGGCGACGCACGCGTGAAGCGCTATTCGCGGCGCAGCCAGATCGAACGCCTGCACATCGAGCCGGTGTCGCAGGCCGCCGCCAACCAGCGCGCGGGGCGTTGCGGACGGGTGGGGCCCGGCATCTGCGTGCGCTTGTATGACGAAGCCGATTTCGCCGCGCGACCACCGTACAGCGATCCGGAAATCCTGCGCAGCGCATTGTCCGACGTGATCCTGCGGATGCTCGACCTCGGCCTGGGCGATGTCGAGGACTTTCCCTTCATCGATCCACCGGATCCCCGCGCCGTCAACGACGGCTGGCGCAGGCTCGCGGAAATCGGCGCGGTGGACGGCGAACGGCGGCTGACGCCGATGGGGCGGCGGCTCGCGCGCATTCCGATCGATGCGCAACTTGCGCGGATGCTCGTCGAGGCAGGCAAGCTCGGCGTGGCGCGGGAAGTGCTGCCGATCGTCGCCTTCCTCGGCACCCAGGATCCGCGCGAGCGGCCCGCCGACAAGCAAACCCAGGCCGACGCCGCCCACCGCGCGTTCGCCGACCCGCGTTCCGACTTCATCGGGGTGCTGAACCTGTGGGACGCGTACCGCGGCGCCCACGAAGAACTCTCGCAGTCGAAACTGCGCGACTGGTGTGGCAAGCACTTCGTGTCCTTCATGCGGATGCGCGATTGGGGGGCGTTGCACCGGCAACTCTTGTTGGAGAGCGGGAAGCGGGAACAGGGAACAGGGAAGAGCCGTGATGATGCACGCTCCACTGTTCCCGGTTCTCCGGTCCCCGTTCCCGATCCCTATCAGCCGATCCACCTCGCCCTGCTGGCCGGGCTCCCCGCCAATGTCGCGCGCAAGGACGAGCAAGGCCTCTATCGCGGCGTGCGCGAACGCAAGTTCAGGGTTTTCCCGGGCTCCGCCCTCGCGAAGAAGCCGCCGCCCTGGGTGCTGGTCGCGCAGATCCTGGACCTCGGCACGAAGGTCTGGGGCATGCAGTGCGCGCGGATCGAGCCCGACTGGATCGAGCGCCAGGCGGCGCACCTGCTGAGGCGGACCTGCAGCGATCCCCACTGGTCGCGTGCGCGCGGTTCGGTCCAGGCGTTCGAGCAGGTGTCGCTGTACGGCCTGGTGCTGGTGGAGCGCCGCGCGGTGACCTTCGGCCGCCAGGATCCGGCGCTCGCGCACGACATTTTCCTGCGCGAAGCCCTCGCGCGCTGCGACATCGACAGTCGCGCTGATTTCGTTCGTGCCAATCGGCGGGTATTGGACGACGCGCGCGAAATCGAGGCGCAACAGCGCCGCGAGGGCCTCGTCAAATCCGACGAGGACCTCGCCGGCTTCTTCCGGGGAAAGTTGCCCGACACGATTTCCACGACCGCCGCACTGGATGCCTGGTTTGGGCGTGCGCCCGCCCGGGAACGCGCGGCCGTGCGCTGGTCGCTCGACGACGTGCTGGAAGCGGGCGCGGGCGGCGCGGCCGGTGCCTTCCCGGAGACGCTGGAGGTTTCCGGGCAGGCCTTGCACCTCGAATACCGGTTCGTCCCCGGCGACGATGCCGACGGCGTCACCCTGCGCGTGCCGCTCGCGTTGTTGAATGCCGTGTCCGCTCCGCGTTGCGAATGGTTGGTGCCGGGACTGCTGGCGGACAAGGTCGCGGCGCTGCTGCGCGCGTTGCCGAAGTCGTTGCGCCGGAACTTTGTTCCCGCGCCGGACTTCGCGCGTGCGTTCGTGGAAGCCGAAGCGCCGCGCGACGAACCGCTCGCGCGGGCCCTGGCGGCATTCCTTGAGCGGATCACCGGCGTGGCGGTCGATGCCGAGGCTTTCGATGAGGCGTCGCTTCCCGCGCACCTGCGGATGCGTTTCGAGGTGCGTGACGAACACGAACGTTCGCTGGCCGCGGATCGTGACCTCGCCGCGCTCCGCGCCGGATGGGCGGCGCGCGCGCGCAAGGCGTTTTCACGTGCGGCCGGGCTGCCGGCCATGCGCGAGGATGGGCGCGCGTGGGACTTCGACGACATTCCCGTCGTGTCCGGCACGCGCGCCGGTCTGCCGGCGTATCCCGCGCTGATGGACCTCGGAAGCGCTGTCGCGTTGCGCGTGTTCGAGACCGCGGACGAAGCGATCGCCGCCCACCGCGCGGGGGTCGAGCGGCTGCTGCGGCTGTCGCTCGAAGGGGAGTTCAAGCGCGCACGCAAGCAACTGCCGTTGAAGCCCAGGCTGGCGATCGCGTTTGCGCCGCATGGTCGTGCCGATGCGCTGCGCGAAGACATCGTGGAGGGCGGGTTCGCCGATCTGTTGGAGACGCACGACCTCGAT
>DASSOQ010000107.1:0-21599 GCA_035700365.1 Rhodanobacteraceae bacterium
CGTCGAGGTGCACCACCACGAAGTCGGCAACGCCGGCCAGTGCGAGATCGGCGTGCGCTTCAACACGCTGCTGCACAAGGCCGACGACCTGCAGACCATGAAGTACGTGATCCGCAACGTCGCCCACGCCAACGGCAAGACCGTCACCTTCATGGCGAAACCCGTCGTCGGCGACAACGGTTCGGGCATGCACGTCCACCAGTCGCTGAGCCGCGACGGCAAGAACCTGTTCGCCGGCGAGCTTTACGGCGGGCTGTCGCAGACGGCCTTGTGGTACATCGGCGGCATCTTCAGGCACGCGCGCGCGATCAACGCGTTCGCGAACTCCACCACCAATTCCTACAAGCGCCTGGTGCCGGGCTTCGAGGCACCGGTGATGCTGGCCTATTCCGCCCGCAACCGCTCGGCATCCTGCCGGATCCCTTACGTGTCCAACCCCAAGGGCCGCCGCATCGAGGTGCGCTTCCCCGATCCGATGAATTCGGGCTACCTCACCTTCACCGCGCTGATGATGGCCGGGCTCGACGGCATCCTCAACAAGATCGACCCTGGCGCGCCGATGGACAAGGACCTCTACGACCTGCCGCCGGAGGAGGAGCGCAACATCCCGCAGGTGTGTTCCGCCCTCGACACGGCGCTGGAGGCGCTGGACCGCGATCGCGAATTTCTGAAGGCCGGCGGGGTGATGAGCGACGACTTCATCGATGCCTACATCGCGCTGAAGATGAAGGAAGTCACCGCCTACCGCGCCTCCACGCACCCGCTCGAATACCAGATGTACTACAGCATCTGAGGTGTTCCGGCGCGCACGTCGAGGCGTGGCGCGCGCGGAGCGGGGAGACGCGGGTTCGGCGTGGTCCATGTCGCCTCGACCGCGGATGCGCCTGCGATGTGCGCGATCTGCGACCGCTACGTCACCGACACCATCGCGACGAGCCGACCGGCCATCCGACATGCCTGCCACGATGCCCTTGTTCAATGACACGCCGCGTATCGGCGTCCGCGAGGAACTAGCACCTGGTGCATGGGTGCTGCGCGGCTTTGCATTGGCGGCGGCGGAAGCCCTGCTCGCGGACATCCAACGCATCACCGCGCGTTCGCCGTTCCGGCACCTGGTGACGCCCGGCGGCAAGCCGATGTCGGTGGCGATGACCAATTGCGGTGCGGTGGGCTGGTACAGCGACCGGTGCGGCTACCGTTATACCGGGCTGGACCCCGACACCGGCAAGCCGTGGCCGGCGATGCCGGGGCAGTTCGCACGGCTTGCGCGCGAGGCGGCGGACGCCGTCGGCTTCAGCGACTATGTGCCCGACGTGTGCCTGGCCAATCGCTATGAAATCGGCACCCGGCTGACGCTGCACCAGGATCGCGACGAGCATGATCGGCATGCACCGATCGTGTCGGTATCGCTGGGGTTGCCGGCAACCTTCCTGTTCGGCGGACTCGGGCGGAGTGAACCGCAGCGGCGCGTGCCCTTGGCACATGGCGACGTGGTGGTGTGGGGTGGCGCATCCCGGATGCGCTACCACGGCGTGCTCCCGATCAAGGCGGGCGAGCATCCGCTGACCGGCCGGCGGCGATTCAATCTGACGTTCCGCGTCGCCCGGTGATTGCCGACGGGATCCGGGCGCACTAGATTGGTGCAATGCTGTGCACCACGCCAGACACGGACCTGATCCGGCAACTTGCCACCGGGGTCGCGCGGCTGGATGGCGAAGGCCGCGCGACCTACGCCAATCCCGCCTTCGTCGAGCAAACCGGCGTCGGCTTGTCGCGGCTCCTCGGCAAGACCCTCGCGGCGCTGAAACCCGACGGGGGGCGCCTGCACGCTCGGGCGCTTCAGGCACGTGCCGAGAGCGCGCCGCTGGCTTTGCGCGACATCACGGTGTGCCCGGCGCCGCGGCGGGAGGCGCGGCTCGATTTCCTCTTCACGGCAAGCGACGAGGGGGTGTGGGTCGAGGTGCATCCGGCGGCGCCCGAGCCGGGTGCAAGCCGGGTATCGGAATCGTTGCGCGGCTTCGCGCATGAAATCCGCAATCCGCTCGCCGCGATCTCGGGTGCCGCGCAGTTGCTGGAGCGACACGCGGGAGAGGCCGGGCAGCGCGAACTCGCCCGGTTGATCCACGCCGAAGCCACGAGGCTCGCAAGGCTGTCGGAGCGCCTGCTGGGCGGCCGCACCGTGATGGCCATCCGCGCGGTCAACGTGCACGCGATGCTGGAACGCGCCGCCGAATTGCTGGAGGCCGGACCCGCAGGGGTGGCCGTGGTACGCGACTACGATCCCAGCCTGCCCGCCTGGCACGGCGATGCCGATCGCCTGCTGCAGGCCATCGTGAACCTGGTCCGCAACGCGGTCGAGGCGAATGCCCGCCGAATCGTCTTGCGCAGCCGCGCCGAGGCGGGTTGGCGCGGCGCACAGGGCCAGCACGTGCCGGCGCTCAGGATCGAGGTCGAGGACGACGGCGACGGTGTCCCGGACGCGATCGCGACGACGCTGTTCGAGCCGATGGTTTCCGGCCGTCCCGACGGCACCGGCCTGGGCCTGGCGCTTGCGCGTGAGATCGCACGTGAGCATGGCGGCGAGCTGGCACTGCAACGGCGGCCAGCCGGATCCTGTTTCGTGCTGCTGTTGCCGCGCCATCCGCGAACGGGAGAACGCGAATGAGCGCGATCCACGTCGTGGATGACGATCGCGCGGTGCGTTTCGTCCTGGCGACGGCGCTTCGCGACGCTGGTCACGTGGTCACCGAATTCGCCGATGCCGAGGCCGCGCAGCGGGCCATGCGGCAGGCAATGCCGGACCTCCTCGTCTGCGACGTGCGCTTGCCCGGTACCGGCGGCCTCGCACTGCTGCGCGAGGTGAAGGGCGCCCACCCGGCGTTGCCGGTGATCGTGATGAGCGCCTTCACCGATGTCGCGACCACCGCGGCGGCCTATCGTGACGGGGCGACGGACTACCTGCCCAAGCCGTTCGACATCGGCAAGGCGCAGGCCGCGGTGCAGCGCGCTTTGGCCGCATCGGCGCGGGCGGAAACCGAAACGCCGGCCGGTCCTCCGCGGCACGCGCTGCTCGGCGAAAGCGCACCGATGCGCGAGGTGTTCCGCCTGGTCGGACGCGTCGCGGCCAGCGACCTCAACGTGCTGATCACCGGCGAAACCGGGACCGGCAAGGAACTGGTGGCGCGCGCCTTGCACGAGGAAAGCGCGCGCCGATCCAAGGCGTTCGTCGCGCTCAACACCGCCGCCATTCCCGCGGAGTTGCTGGAATCCGAATTGTTCGGGCACGAGGCCGGCGCCTTCACCGGCGCGCAGCGGCGTGCCGCCGGGCGCTTCGAGCAGGCCGAAGGCGGTACGCTGTTCCTGGACGAAATCGGCGACATGCCGGTGGCCTTGCAGACCCGCCTGTTGCGGGTGCTGGCGGGCGGCGAGTTCTACCGCGTCGGCGGACGCGAACTGATCCGGAGCGACGTGCGGGTGCTGGCCGCGACGCACCAGGACCTGGACGCCAGGGTCCGGCGTAGCGAATTCCGCGCCGACCTCATGCACCGGCTCGACGTGGTGCGCATCCACCTGCCGGCCCTGCGCGAGCGGCGCGCGGACATTCCGCTGCTCGCGAGACAATTCCTGGCGGCCGCGGCGGCCGAACTGAAGCTGCCGGAAAAGCAGTTCACGCAGTCCGCATTGCAGGCGTTGTCGAAGTCGGACTTCCCGGGCAACGTGCGGCAACTGGAAAACCTGTGCCGGCGGCTCGCGGTGGTCGCGCCGGGCGCGAGCATTCGCCGCGAGGACCTCGATGATGCCGGCACGCGCGGCGGACCGCTGCCGACGCAGGCGGAATTGCCGTGGGAGGCGGCGGTGCGGGCGTGGGCCGACGCGGAATTGATCGCCGGCGCAAGCGACCTGCATGTTCGCGCCCGCGCGCATCTCGACCGTGTGTTGTTGGACGCCGCATTGGCCGCGCACGGCGGTCACCGACAAAATGCCGCCAGGGCGCTGGGACTCGGTCGCAACACGTTGACCCGCAAGTTGGGGAACTCGCGGAAGGGCCGGGTCCGGGGACCCGGGACCGGGGACCGCAAGAGCTGAAGCAGCGCGTCAAAGGGTTGCGGACGTCAAGGACACGGATTGGCAAATACTGGCTACACGAAGAACGTCGGATTGATACGCTTCTGGTCCCTGGTCCCTGGTCCCTGGTCCCGCAACCCGGCACCCGAAACTCAAGACCCAAAAACCCAAAACCATGTCCATCACCATTCGTGCCGCCGAGCCCGCCGACATTCCGTTCCTGGTCGAGTGCAATGCCGCGATGGCGCTCGAGACCGAGCACAAGACGCTCGATCGCGACACGCTGACGCGTGGTACGCAGGCGGTGTTCGACGATCCGCGCCGCGGGATCTACCTGGTCGCCGAACGCGACGGCAAGGCCGCGGGATGCCTGCTCGTCACCTGCGAGTGGAGCGACTGGCGCAACGGCGACTGGTGGTGGTTCCAGAGCGTGTACGTGACACCGGCGGCGCGCCGGTCCGGCGTGTTCCGGGCGCTCTACGCCGAGGTGGAACGCCGCGCACGCGCGGCGGGCGCGGTCGGGTTGCGGCTCTACGTCGAGCGCGACAACGCGCGCGCGCGGCAGACCTACGCGTCGCTCGGCATGGACGAGGAGCCGTACAAGATGTTGCGGCGTGGATTCATCGATTTCCCGTAGTGCGATCCGGCGCGCAGCGCCGTCTCCTGCTTTGGCCCCCGACGGGCGCCATCGCGGCCTCCGCAACGTCGCGCGCACGCCACGCTCCTACAATCAAGCGTGAGCCGTGAGGAGTACACGCCATGATTCCCCAAACCCGCCGCGTCGCCGTTTTGGGCGGCGTGCGCATCCCGTTCTGCAAGCGCGACACCGCCTATGCCGACCTCGGCAATTTCGGGATGTCGGTGGAAGTGCTGGGTGCGCTGGTCGAGAGATTCGGGCTGCACGGCGAGGAAGTCGGCGAGGTCGCATTCGGCGCGGTGATGAAGCATCCGGCCGACTGGAACCTCGCGCGCGAGGCAGTGCAATCGTCCGGACTGGCGATGACCACACCGGGATTCACGACCGCGCGTGCCTGCGGCACCTCGCTCGACAACGCGATCCTTGTCGCGCAGAAAATCGCGACCGGGCAGATCGAGGCCGGAATCGGCGGCGGCTCCGACACCACCAGCCAGGTGCCGCTCACCTATTCGAACCGGCTCCAGCAACGGCTGCTGGACCTCAATCGCGCAAGGACTTTCGGCCAGAAACTGCGCGCCGCGGCCCAAGGCTTCCATTTCCGCGAATTGAAGCCGCAGGTGCCGGGCGTGGTCGAGCCGCGCACCGGACTGTCGATGGGCGAGCATTGCGAGAAGATGGCGCGCGAGTGGAAGATCGGACGTGCCGAGCAGGACCGGTGGGCGCTGGAAAGCCACCGCAAGCTCGCGGCTGCGTATGACGCCGGCTTCTTCGATGACCTGGTGGTCCCGTTCCGGGGCGTCGCGCGCGACAACCTGCTGCGCGCGGACTCGACACTGGAAAGGCTCGCGGCGCTGAAGCCCGCCTTCGACCGCAGGTCAGGCCAGGGCACGTTGACCGCGGGCAATTCCTCGGCGCTCTCCGACGGTGCGGCCGCGGCCCTCCTCGCCAGCGAGGACTGGGCCCGGCGACGCGAGCTGCCGGTGCTGGCGTACCTCACCGATGCCGAAGTCGCGGGCGTCGATTACGTCCACGGCGAGGGCCTCCTGATGGCGCCGACGATCGCGGTGCCGCGCATGCTCGAGCGCGCCGGCCTGAAGCTGCAGGACTTCGACTTCTACGAAATCCACGAAGCCTTCGCCGCGCAGGTGCTGTGCCAGTTGCGTGCCTGGGAGTCGGCTGAATACTGCAAGAACCGACTGGGGCTGGATGCGCCGCTGGGCTCGATCGATCCGGCCAGGATAAACGTCCACGGATCGAGTCTCGCCACCGGCCATCCGTTTGCCGCCACCGGCGCGCGGATCGTCGCGACCCTCGCCAAGCTGCTGGCGCAGAAGGGTTCGGGACGCGGCCTGATCTCGATCTGCACCGCAGGCGGGATGGGGGTCGTCGCGATCCTGGAGCGTCCATGAGCTTCCGGGCGCTGCAATCCTGAGTCCCGAAGCAGCTCTTGTGAAGACTCAGGCCCTGGATGGCCGTTCCGGCCTGCAATGCCGCAGAAACGCCAGAAGCAATAGCGAATTCCGTGACGCAGCGATCATGGACGATCGCACAAGTACACTCAGCCGACCTTGAACAAGGTCGGTCGCCACGCGCCGCTGGCATAGGAATCGCGGCGGCGCCGGTGCATCAGCGTGATCGCCTCGGCGGCGCGTGCGTCGGCCCAATCCGCCCGCTGCGCCATCAGCTTTTCGGGATCGATGCCGCGCGCACGCGCTTCGTCGGCGCGCCACTCGCAGAAGTCGTCGTAGGCCTCGATCTCGAAGCGCAGGTCCTGGCGGCACAGCTCGATCATGATCGCGTCGTCGAGGAAACCGAGCACCGGCACCGCGTCCGGGATCGCGTCCTTGGGATCGGCAAGATAGGCGAGCGCCGCCAGCACCCGCTGGCAATCGGGTTCGGGCAGGCCGAAGCCCACGTCCTTGGCCATGGAGATCAGGGACTCGACGCTGCCCAGTCGCTCGGCGATGAACGGGGGGACGGCGGCGCCGCGGGTCCGCTCGAGCAGGCCCTGCGCGGCCGCGATGATCTCCTCGCGAGGGGTGTCCTTGACGCTCGCCTCGACGTCGTGCATGCCCTTGATGAAGTACTGGAGATCGTCATCGCTCAACTGGATGTTGATGTCCATCGGCATGGCGGGTGTCCTCGAGGTCGGGCGGCTGAATGCGCCAGCGTAGCGACAGCCCTCTGGCCCGTCAATGATGGGCCGGAGGCTGGCGGCGTTCGCGAAAAGCCGACAACGGATCGCCCTCGCGGGCTCCTGGCGGCTGGGATCCGCCCGGATCCGCCGCGTCCCTCACGACGTGGCGTTCATGGACGAACGCAACACCAGCGTGCTGTCCCGCATGAACCTTTGCATCGTCATTCCGGGAACCCGCAATCCATGCTCCGCCAACGCCGGGAAACCGGGATTCCGGATCGCGCCCGTCGCGGGTTCATCCGGAATGACCCATGATTCTTGGGCCCCCGCACTAGAGTATTCCCTGCATGCCCGCGCCGAATGCGGTGATGAAGCGCGTGATGATCGCGGTCAGCGAAAGGTTGACCTCGGGGAAATCGCCGACGGGCTTCCAGTTGTCGAGGAACTTCGGGTCGGTCGGCGGAACCGGGGTGCCGCCCGGCTTCAACTGGTAATCGGTGGCGTACGCCCACGGCCACAAGTCGAAGATCGGCAGGGCGCGCGACACATCGCCGATCGCACGGCTGACGTCGCCGATGATCGGAATCGGGTGGCGGGGCGCGACCAGCCAGGCGTTCCGAGGCGCGGCATCCCGCAGGATCGACGCGCGCAACTGCGCCGCGAACGCCTTGTCGTCGATGATCACGCCGGACTCGGTGTTGTAGTTGTCCGAGCGGGGATCGAAGTTGTGCGAGCCGACCATCGCGATCGCGCCATCCACGACCAGCGACTTGGCGTGCAGGCTGATGCGCGGCCCGGCGTGCCCGGCCTCGATCGGTGCGCGACCCCAGCGGTGCGTGGACGCCTCCGAGCCGATGCCCGACAAGCGGTTGTAGTCGGCCAGCATTTCCGGTCCGTCGGCCGGATGCGGCATCAGTTCGTGGATCCGGAAGCCGAAGTCCACGAGGAATTTCTTGTGGTGCTTGTAGGAAAGCGCGTAGACCGCCACCGCGTCGGTCGAGGCCAGTGAATTGGTGGACACGATCACATCCACCGGGGGCTTTTTCTTCTGCAGCGCCTTGAAGATCCTGCCCGCGCGGCGGGTCAAGACCAGGTACGGTGTCTGCAACACGATTTCGTGCTGAGCCCCCGAGAGCATCGCCATGAGGTCGCGGGTGAGTTCGCGCGAGTCGGGGCCGTGCACCGCCTCGTCCTTGGACGGCAGGTCGTAGAAGTAATCGGCCAGGCCCACCTCGAGGCTGTGGTCGAGCAGATTGGCTTTCAGCCAGCCGGCGTCGCCGGCCTGGGCGCGCACCTTCGCGACGCGCTGCGGATCGCCGAAGCGTGGCTCGGTCCAGGGCCTGGCATCAAAAGGGTGCTTGAGGATCTCGGCATTGACGTCCTTGAGGTGCGTCAGCGGCACGGAACGGTCGTTGTGCCAGAAGATGTCGAAGCTTTTCTCCATCTGCCGTCCGGCCGGGCCCGCGACGAGCACGTCGCGGTCCAGGAAATCCATTTGCGAATCCCAGTCGTAATACTTGTCCTCGTAATTGCGTCCGCCGGCGATGCCCACCTTGCCGTCGACCAGGAACAGCTTGTTGTGCATCCTCTGGTTGAACTTGTGGAAGCAGCACAACGCGCTGGCGAAATATTCGGCGAAATTGCTGTGGGCGCTGTCGAAGGTCGGGTTGTAGAGCTTGATGTGCAGGTTGCTGCTGGCGCGCGCGAGTCGCGACAGCAGCTCGGGCTTGTTGAACGACCCGAGCTGGTCGGCGAGGACGCGCACCACCACGCCCCGGCGCGCGGCCTTGACCAGTTCGTCGAGCATCAGCATGCCGGCGTCGTCGTCCACCCAGATGTAGGTCTGGATGTCGATCGATTTGCGCGCCGCCCGGATCAGGTCGAGGCGGGCGACCAGTGCGTTCTGGCCGATGTTCAGCAGCGTGACGAAGTTGCGGGGATGTGTGGCCGTCGAGGCCGCGATCGCGGTGTTCGCCTGGCCGAGGAACGGCGAGGGCTCGGCGCAGTGGTCGGCCCGCTGGCAGTCGATACGATGATCGACCGACATCGCCACGATACGGTCGGCGCGCTGGATCCGGCGCGGCGACAACGGCGCGCACGCGGCAAGCGCCAGCGTGAACACGCACAAGCAGACGCCGAGCCGGGTTCGCAAACGTCGATTCATTGCCGGAATAGTACGGGACGCGTCAGTGTTCCGCGCCCACCCTGATCCTCAAATTCAGTTCGACCCGGTTCGCCAGCACGCCGCGCAGGGCCTGCATTCCGAAGTTCGCGCGCAGGATCGTTCCCCGCACGCGGATCGGGCAGGCAAGCGGTTGGCCGGGACACGCCGACGCCTGCAAGGCAAGCGTCACGGGGCGGCGCACGCCGTGCAGGGTCAGCCGCCCGCGCACCGGGCCGCCCGCCGCCAGTACATCCAGCGGAAACGGATCGGATTCGAAGCGGATCCACGGGAAGCGTGCCGCATCGAAGAAATCGGGGCCGAGTGCGCGCGCCCGGTGATCGGGATCATCCATCTGCAAATCGGCCGCGGCCACGGTCGCATCGACTTCCAGCGTGTCGGTCCCCGCGCCGGAGTCGATGCGGCGCAGCGTGCCGTGCAGCTGCGGGAAGGTGCCGCGCTCGTGCGCGAACCAGAGCTTGCGCACGCTGAACAGCACTTCCGATCCATCCGGGTCGATCGGCCAGGTTTGCGCCGGTGGCTGGAGCGTGGCCAGCGCGCACGCCGGTAGCAGCAGCAGCGCCAGCGCGAGCCCGGCTTTCACGGCGTCCAGAGCGCGTGCAACCGCCCCCGCCCCGGTTCGAGCGCGTCGTCGTCGAACGCGATCCAAGCCAGCGTCGCGGGCGTCAATCCGCGCGCGGCGCCGGACCGGCCCTCCGTCAGCAGCGCCAGCAACTGCTCGAGGCCGGGATTGTGGCCGACGATCATGGTGCGGCGCGCCTGTCGCGCGTGGGCTTCGACCAGCGACAGCAACTCGCCGGGGCTGGCGCGGTAGATTTCCGGCAGCAGCTGTGGGGACGGCACCCGCGCGAACCGCGAAAGCACGTCGCAGGTCATCTGCGCGCGCCGCGCCGCCGAGCACAGCACCGTATCCGGCGAAGGCTGGTTGGCGAGCCACTCGCCGACCACGCGTGCCTGCCGTCCGCCGCGCAGGCTCAAGGGACGCTCGATGTCCCTGCCGTCCGGGCCGGCCGACATCGCCTCGGCGTGACGCAGCAGCAACAGTTCACGCATGGCAGGCTCCCCTCACGGGTTCGCGCTGCCGGCGGACGCTGGCGCGGCCGCTTCGTCCGCGGGAGCGTTGAGCGGAACGTTGTTGGCCCGCAAGGTCGCCAGGATCAGGCTGAGCTCGGTTCCGCCGTTGCGCGCCGCAGTGAGCCATCGCGATGCCTGCGTCGGGTCGGTGAGCGAGCGTTGCAGCAGCGCGGAATACTGCCGGACCTGCCAGGCGAGGTCGCGGGCCGACTGTTGGTTTGCAGTGCCGGCGCCCGCTTCGAGCTGCGCCTGGATGTGCAGGCCCGCCGCACGCGCGACCGGACTCGACCCCCATTGCAGGGTGTGCGTGAGCTTGAGGCACGCTTCCCGGGTGTCCTGGTGCTTGCCGACGGCATCCGGTGCGCACGACTTCACCACCGGCTCGAGGTCGGGCCGCGGCGACGCCTGCGTTGCGTTGACGCTGACCAGCACCCGCACGCCCTCCGGATTGTCCGGCTGGCCATCGTGCGCGCCGGTCATCGTGTCCGGCAGCGGCGGCAGCACGGCGACGGCCGTCGCGGTGGCGGCCAGTGCCTTGCCGTAGTAGTCGTCGTAGACCTTGGCGGCGGCGGCCTTGTGGAGCGCCGCGCGTTCCGCCTCGGCATCGTCCTTCCGGGCGGCGACGTCCATCGCGACGATCCAAACCGCCGCGTTGTCGGCGGCATGTTTCTCGAGCCAGGCGAGCGCGTCGCGGTTCGGGCAGTCCTCCTCGCCCTTGCACGCCACGAGGCGTACCCAATGCTGGGCAGGCCCCGCACCGGGCGCGGCGGCGGCGCGCGCACTCAAGCCGTCGAAGTCGAGGCCCGCCGACGAGTCGCCGAACGGCCGTGCGAGGATCGCGGCACCGAGCAGGTAGTCCGGTTCCGCCCGCAACGCCACCACCGTCACCAGATCGTGCTGGTACTGCCGGATCGCGGCAAACCGCTTCTGGTCCGCGGGTGAAAGGGAGGATGCGGGCCCGGACGAGCCCGCGGTGGCCGGCATGCTCGCCGGCGCTTCCGGCGCCGACGCGCCGGGCATGGGCGTGCTCGCGGCAGCTTGCGCCGCGGTCTGCGGCGATGCCGCGAAAGCGGCGCTGGCGAGGGTTGCCAGGGCGAATGAGAGGGCGACGAGGGCGGCTTGGCGCATGGGTCGATCCGGGGTCGGCAGCGGTCGAAGGTAACCAGTGGGGGATGAATGCCTACTTGCCGGTGGAGGCCGCGACCTGGCCGCATTTATCCCGAAAGCGCTTCGCGCATGAACTCGGGCTGGGCCAGCGCGGCGCGGTGGATGCCGGCGTTGTAGTAACGGGTTGCGAATGGCTTGCCGGTCGCATCGCGTTCGCGGAATCCGTCGAGTGCACCGCCCTTGCGCGCCATCGTGCAACTCCACCAGCCGGTCGGGTAGCACGGCTGCGGGAAGGGCAGCGTCCGGATCGACGAAAATCCCGCCGCGCGCATCGCCCGGTGCATCGACCGGATCAGATCCAGCAGCACCAGCGGCGATTCCGACTGCTGCACCAGGATGCCGCCTTCGCGCAGTGCCCGGAAGCAACTCGCGTAAAACTTTGCGTTGAACAAGCCCTCCGCCGGACCGACCGGATCGGTCGAGTCCACGATCACGAGGTCCAGCGAACCGGGCGTGCAATCGGCCATGTAGCGGATGCCGTCGTCGAACAGCAACTGCGCGCGCGGGTCGTCGTTGGATTCGCACAATTCCGGGAAGTATTCCTCGGCGAGGCGCGTGACGCGTTCGTCGATCTCCACCTGCACCGCGCTCTGCACCTCGGCGTGGCGAAGCACTTCGCGCAGCGTGCCGCAATCGCCGCCGCCGATGATCACCACGTCACGCGGCGCGGCGTGGGTGAACAACGCCGGGTGGGTCATCATCTCGTGGTAGAGGAAGTTGTCGCGCGAGGTGAGCATGATGCAGCCGTCGATCACCATCAGGTTGCCCCAGTCCGTGGTGCTCCAGATCTCGATGTGCTGGAACGGCGTCTGCTCCTCGCGAAGCCTGGCGCGGGCGCGGTAGCCGATCGACGAGCCCGAAGCCTCGTGCTGCTCGGTGAACCAGTGGGATGGCGGCATTCGGCGAACCCTGGTGACAATGCCTCGATTGTAGCGTCCCCCCGGGCACGCGACGTTACAATCCGCACAACCTTCAACACCGTTCGCGCTGAGCGTAACGAGCGCAGCGAGTGGAGTCGAAGCGCACCGTCGACTCCGGCCCTTGCGGGCCTGCGCTCGGGACGAACGGCGGTGATGCCCGCTGCCTGGAAGCCACGATGACTGGTTGGACCCTCGACGACGCCCGCGAGACGTATTCCGTCGCGCACTGGAGCGATGGCTACGTGGACATCGACGGCGACGGTCGCGCCGTGATGCGCCCGGGCGGCGCGAACGGCCCGGCGATCGCGCTGGAGGACGCCGTCGCGCGCGCGCGCGGACAGGGCCTGCGGCTGCCGCTGCTGCTGCGCTTTCCGGACATCCTCGCCGACCGCCGCGAAAAGCTGCGTGCCGCGTTCGCCGGCGCGATGCGCGAGCGGCGCTACGCGGGGGGCTATACCGCGCTGTACCCGGTCAAGGTCAACCAGCAGCGCGCGGTGGCCGAAATCCTGGCGCACGCGCCGGCCTCGTCGCGCTCGGACGGCACCGGCTTCGGGCTCGAGGCCGGTTCCAAGCCGGAACTGCTGGCGGTGCTGGGGCTCGCCGCGCCCGGCTCCCTGGTGGTTTGCAACGGCTACAAGGATGCCGACTACATCCGCCTGGCCTTGATCGGCAGGAAGCTCGGCATCGACGTGGTGATCGTGATCGAGAAGCCGTCCGAGTTCGAGCACGTGGTGCGCGAGTCGCGCGAGCTCGGGGTCGAGCCGAAGCTCGGCGTCCGCGTGCGGCTGGCCTCGATCGGCGCCGGCAAATGGCAGAACACCGGTGGCGACAAGAGCAAGTTCGGGCTCACCCCCGCGCAACTGCTCGCGCTGGTGGCGCGGCTGCGCGAGTCGGACCTGACGCACACGATGCGCCTGCTGCACTTCCACATGGGCTCGCAGATTTCCAACCTGCGCGACATCGGCGCCGGCATGCGCGAGGCGGTGCGGCATTTCGCCGAACTGCGCGCGGCCGGGCTGCCGCTGGACCACGTCGACGTGGGCGGCGGGCTCGGCGTCGACTACGAAGGCACGCGCTCGCGCGGCGAATGCTCGATCAACTACGACCTCGACCAGTACGCCGATGCGATCGTGGCGCCGCTCGCCGCGGCCTGCGTCGAACTGCAACTCGATCCGCCCCACGTGTTGACCGAATCCGGGCGCGCGATGACGGCGCACCACGCGGTGCTGGTGGTCAACGTCAGCGAGGTCGAACGCGCGCCCGACGGCGTGGTGCCGCCCGCGGGCGAAAACGAGCCGGCGGTGCTACGCAGCCTGCGCGACACCCTGGCCGCGCTCGGGCAGCGTCCGGTGCGCGAGCTGTGGCAGGACGCGGAGCAATACCTGGGCGAAGGCCAGCTGCTGTATTCACAGGGCCAGCTCGACCTCGCGCAGCGCGCCCGGCTCGACGAGCTCTACCACGCGGTGGCGCTGGGCGTGCGCAAGCGCCTGAAGCCCGAGGAGCGCTCCCACCGGGAGATCGCGGATGTCCTCGACACTAAGCTCGTGGACAAGTATTTCTGCAATTTCTCGGTGTTCGAATCGGTCCCCGACGTGTGGGCGATCGACCAGGTTTTCCCGATCATGCCGCTGGCGCGGATGGACGAACGGCCGACCCGGCGCGGCGCACTCGCGGACCTCACCTGCGACTCCGACGGGCGCATCGACGTGTACGTGGAATCGGGCGGCCTCGATGTCAGCCTGCCGCTGCACGAACTGCGCGAAGGCGAGTCCTACCGGCTCGGGATCTTCCTGGTCGGCGCATACCAGGAAACGCTGGGTGACATCCACAACCTGTTCGGCGACACCGACGCCGTCAACGTCCGCATCGACGGCGGTGGCTTCACCCTCGACGGTGCGCGCCGCGGCGATTCCGCCGACATGCTGCTCGATTACGTGGGCTACAGGCTCGACGACCTGCGCGCGGTCTACCGCGAAAGAATTGCCGCTGCGGGCATCGCGGGCGCGCCGGCGCAGCGCATCGAGACCACGCTGGAGGCCGGGCTCACCGGTTACACCTACCTGCGGGAACCCTGAGCCCGCGCCGCTCGCCGCCGCGCCACCGCCGCTCAAGTGTTCGATGCCGGATGGTTCCGCGACGCGAGTTCGTCAGGGAGGTCGGGCTTGTACTTCCCGTATTGCTTCAGCAACGCCTGGAAGCCCGCGTCCTTGCGGATGGGGTCCCACGCCGGATCGATCCAGAGCATCACGGGCGAATAGAACATTCCCACGCCGGGCGAAGCGAGTGCCTTGGCGAGCGGCGGCACGGCGAGATCGGGACGCCCCGCATCCGCGTACAGTGCCGCGTTCTGCTGCAGCAGGCCGGGGCCGTACACGAAGTCGCGGGTCCGGTTCACGATGGCCTCGGCCTTGGCGGCGGCGTCCAGCGCCTGCTCGACGTGGCCCAGCCTGAGTTCCGCGGTGGCCAGGGTCTGCCAGGTGAACGCCTGGTTGATGCCCTGTTGTTGCACGAGTTGTTCCCGGATCGTCGGCAGGATCTTCGCGTACAGCGCAGGCGCCGCGGCCGCATCGCCCATCAGGCGCCGCAGCTCCGCCAGCTGCAGCGCCTTGGGCGAGATGGAGCCGAGCGTCGATCCGGAAAAATTGTCGGGCGTGTCCGGAATGGCATTGAGCAGCGCCAGTGAATCCGCGTATTTCCGCTGGTACATCAGCAGCCCCGCGCGTTGCAGCCGCAAGGCCGGGTCATCACCCTGCGCCGCCGCCAATGCGGCGGGGATGTCTCCGGTCGACAGAAGGATGCTGTTCGACAGATACACCTGCGCGTTGCGGTTGTCGGGATCGATGGCCAGGGCGCGCCGCAACCAGCGTTCGGTGTCCGCGTAGCGGTTGATCATCATGTAGGTCGAACCGGTTTCGAACGCCAGCGACGAATTGCGCGGATCCAGCGCGAAGGCCTGCTCGAGTGAATCGATACCGGCGTCGAAGCGGCCTTGCCGCCGCTGGACGAAGCCCTGTGCCGCCAGCGTGGCGGCGTCGTTCGGGCGCAGTGCCAACGCCGCGGCGAATGCCTTGAGCGCCGCGTCGTAGTCGCCATGGCCCCAGTAGTCGCTGAAGCCGAGGGCGAGGTGCGCGGCCGGCAACGATGGTGCGAGCGCCAGCGCCCGCTCCGCATTGGCGCGCGCATCCGCTATCAAACGCTGCCCGCCGGTGTCCATCCGTCCGAACCAGGCCAGCTGGCTCTGCACGTAGGAAAGCCGCGCGTACGCCAGGGCAAATTCGGGATCCTGCCGGACCGCCTGCTGGTAGAGCGGGATGGCCGCCTTCATGCTGGCGGTGTCGTAATTGGTGAAGCCCTTGTCCGCCTGGTACTCGGCGCGCAGGTACAGGTCGTAGGCCTTGCGGTCGTGGGTGGGGACGACCGCAAGCTTGGCCGTTTCGTCCGGCGACAGCGTGGCCTTCAAAGCCTGCGCGACCTTGTCCGCCACTTCGCCCTCGACCCCGAATACGTCGTCGAGGGTGCGGTGGTAGGCCTGCGCCCACAGGTGCGAATCGGTCCTCGAATCGATCAACTGCACGTTGATCAGAACCTGGTTGCCCTGTCGCTGCACGCTTCCCTCGAGGATCGCGGCGACGCCCAATTGGTCGCCGACCACCTTCAGGTTGGCCGGGCGGGTCGCGTACTGCTGGGTCGAAGCGCGCGAGATGACCTTGAGGTCACCGATTTCGGCCAGCTTGGTCAGGATCAGGTCCTGCATGCCGGCGGCGAAATATTCGTTGCCCTTGTCTTCGCTGAGGTTCTGGAACGGCAGCACTGCCACGGAGCGGGCCGGGATCGGTCGGGCGGGCGGTACGGCGGCCGCGGCGCCGGTCGGGGAATGAGCCGATGGTGACCCGGCGACTTTCGCGGGGGCGCGTTGCAGCAGCAGCAGGCGTGCACCGAGGACCGCGACCGCGATCACCAGCAGTGTGATGAGGATGGTGTTGAGCTTCCTGCCGATCCGGCGGGCTGCCGGGGTGGGTCGGGCGGCGGGCGAGCTGGCCGATTCGGTGCGGCGAATCCCGTCCGGGGTGAGCTCGTACACCCAGGCCAGTCCCACCGTCACCGGGAACCCCAGCGCCAGCAACAGCACCACGACCCGAACCACCCAGTTCGGGATGTCGAAGAACGGGAATACCTGCGTCGCGACCTGTATCAACAGCCACGCCGCGACGGCGTAGGCGGCCGCGACCCGCCATACGTGCCGGCGCCGCAGTTCGTGAAAAAAGGCGAACCATGCCGCCACGTTCGTGACCCGCCGGTCCCGCCGGCACCTGGACAGCCTGACGGGCCGAGTGTATAGCTTTTGGGCCGCAACCGGCGCTGCCGGGTCAGCCCCGGCGCGCGACCTGCAGGCCTGCAGCCGACTGGCTGACCGGCATTATTTCCAGGCGGTTGACGTTGAGGTGCGCGGGCAGGTTGGCGATCCACCAGGCGGCGTCGGCGATGTCTCCGGCGGTGATCGGATGGGCATCCGCGTACAGCTTGTCGGATGCCGCCTGGTCGCCGCCGGTACGCACCAGGGTGAACTCGGTTTCAGCCATGCCCGGCTCGATGTTGCTTACCCGCACCCCGGTGCCGTGCAGGTCGGTGCGCAGGCCGAGCGAGAACTGCGTGACGAACGCCTTGGTGGCGCCGTACACGTTGCCGCCAGGGTACTGATAGGTGCCGGAGATGGAGCTGATGTTGACGATCGCGCCGCGGCGCTCGACCAGCTTCGGCAGCAGCAGGCGCGTCAACGTGACCAGCGCGGTGACGTTGGTGTCGATCATCTGCCGCCATTGCGCGAGGTCGCAGTCCTGCGCCCTGGCCGTGCCGAGTGCGAGGCCGGCGTTGTTGACCAGCACGTCGATGTCCCGGAAGGCATCGGGCAGCGAGTCGAGCGCCTGGCGCATCGCGGTTTCGTCGCGGATGTCGAACGCGCAAGGGTGGACGTGTTCGGCGCCGAAACGGTCGGCCAGCGCCGCGAGCCGGTCCGCGCGGCGCGCGCAGGCGATGACGCGCCAGCCGTTTTCCGCGAATTTCGCCGCGATCGCGGCACCGAATCCGGCCGACGCGCCGGTGACGAGGATGGTCTTGATGGTCATCCGGTCATTCTAGCGTGGTGCCCCAAGGATCATTTGTCATCTATGGACTCCTCCTTGGTTGCAAGCACTTTTTTTGCAAGAACGCGGACGTTGCGTTCATCTATTCGGCCTGTGGGTGAGCCATGGGTTTCGACTCTGGCCTCGCATGGTGTCATCGCGTGTGGGGGCCAATCATTCCGGACGCGCCCGCAACGTGGGCGCGATCCGGAATCCAGGTTTTCCGGCATTGGCGGAGCATGGATTCCGGGTTCCCGTACCGGCAAGCCACCGCGGGCCCCGGAATGAAGATCCATGCGCGACGCTGGCGGCACGCGTCGCACGCGCCGGTGGATGGTTTCGCCCTTGCGCAGGACGCGGATCGAGGGGGACGGGTTTTCGCCACCGTGCCACCCCGGCCGCTGTTCGGCTGCGCTACGCGCGCGTCCGCTTCGCTCCGCCCTTCGTTCCGAAGGGGGTGGAGGGCGTTGCAGGTTCAGTGCGCTTCACGAGTCCCGGGTTCCGGGGCCAGCCCTCACTTTTCCTTCAATGGAATCGCATGGATGCCGGCGTCGGCCAGTTGCTTCTGCACGCGCTGCAGTTCGGTGGCGGATGCGAAGGGGCCGATCTGCACGCGGTTCCAGGTTTGCCCGTCGAGGGTGATGGTCTGCACGTGCGCCGTGAAACCCTGCAGCGCGAGCCTGGCCTTGGCTGCCTCGGCCTTGCTTGCGTCGGGGAACGATCCGATCTGCAACACGTAGCCCCCCGGCGCCGAAGGGGCCTCGGGTTCGGCGGTCGGTGCGGCCGTACTCGCGTTGTTGGCGGCAGCGGCCTTCTGCTGCTCGGCCTTGGCCATCGCCGAGAGTTCCGTACTCGGAATCACGACTTCCTTCTCGGGCAGCACCTTGTAGAAGTCGAACTGTGATGCGCCGGATGACGTGCTGCTGCCGGCGATCCCGGGTGAACTGCCCTTCTCCGCGACAGCGTTCGGGTTGGCCTGGGGCTGGTCGTTGCGGCGCAGGCTGGGGAGGTGGCCGCTCCAGACCACGATCGCGCACAACACGATGCCGACGACCACGCCGCCCAGGAACAAACCCCAGCCGGGAATGCCCGAGCGCCCATTGCGTACGGCCTGCCTGCCGTTGCGTTGATTTGCCACTGTCATCCTCGTGCGGCCCACCGAAGGGTCGCGTCAAAAGTCGAAAAGGAACCGCCGCCGCATCCTTCCCCGGGACATCGCCCCGCGCCAGGCCGACGGCTGCAGCAGACGCCGTTTTCAGATGTTCCGCGGCGGTTGCAGGAGCGAAACCTCGGCGCAAACCGGCCGGCCCGGGGAAGCAGGTTACATCGATTCGGGTGCCGAGACGCCCAGCATCACGAGTCCGTTCGCGATGGTCTGCCGAACCGCGTACGCCAACGCCACCCGCGCGTTGCGCAAGCCCTCGTCCTCGACCAGGAATTGTTCGGCGTTGTACCAGACGTGGAATGCACCGGCCAGTTCGCGCAGGTATTGCGCCAGCAGGTGCGGTTCGAAATTCCCGGCCGCTGCGGCGACGATCTCCGGAAAGCGCGAGATTTCGACCATCACCTCGCGCGCCTGCGCGCTTTCCAGCCGGTCGAGGTGCTTCAACGCGTTGTGTTCCTCGAACACGATGGAGCGCTCGTGCATCTGGCGGTGCACCGAGCACACCCGGGCGTAGGCGTACTGGATGTAGTAGACCGGATTGTCGTTGGTCTGCGAGCGCGCGAGGTCGATGTCGAACACCAGTTGCGAGTCGCTCTTGCGCGCGACCATGAAGTAGCGCGTGGCGTCCAGCCCGGCCATGTCGATCAGGTCGCGCAGCGTCACGTAGCTGCCGGCGCGCTTGGAGATCTTCACCTCCTCCCCGCCTTTCATCACCGTCACCATCTGGTGCACGACGTATTCCGGCCAGTCCTTCGGTATGCCGATGTCGAGGGCTTGCAGGCCCGCGCGGACCCGCGCCAGCGAACCGTGGTGGTCGGCGCCGAGTTCGGTGATCGCCCGCTTGTAGCCGCGCTCCCACTTCGAGAGGTGGTAGGCGACGTCCGGCACGAAATACGTCCAGGTGCCGTCGGACTTCCGCATCACGCGGTCCTTGTCGTCGCCGAATTCGGTGCTGCGCAGCCACAGCGCACCGTCTTGCTCGTAACAATGTCCCTGCTGGGCGATGCGGTCCACCACCCGCTGCACCGCGCCTTCGGAGTACAGCGACGACTCGAGGAAGTAGGTGTCGAACTCGACCCCGAACACGCGCAGGTCTTCGTCCTGCTCGCGGCGCAACCACGCCACCGCGAAATCGCGGATCGCATCGAGGTCGTCGGGGTCCTGCCTGGCGGGGACGCGGGGAGCGCCGGCCTCGGGCGCCGCTTCCGCGACATCGTCCCGGGCCAGTTCGCGGGTGTATTCGCGGTTGTAGTCGCCGCGCGGGTGGTCCGACTCGACCGCCGTCCCGCTCGCGTAGTCCCGGGCGATGTCCCGGATGTAGTCGCCACGGTAGCCGTCGGCGGGCCAGCGCGGGTCGTCGGGTTCGATGCCATTGAGGCGCGCCTGCACCGACAACGCCAAGTTGTGGATCTGCGCGCCAGCGTCGTTGTAGTAGTACTCGCGATAGACTTTCCAGCCGGTCGCGGAGTGCAGCCTTGCGAGCGTGTCGCCGATCGCGGCCGCGCGGGCATGGCCGACGTGGAGCGGGCCCGTCGGGTTGGCCGAGACGAATTCCACGCCTACCGCGCGCCCGTTGCCGACCGCGCTGTGGCCGTATCGCATCCCCTGATGGAACACACGGCGGATTTCCTCGTGCCAGGCGGCGTCGCTCATGAAAAAGTTGATGAAGCCCGGGCCGCCGATTTCCACCCTTGCGACCAGGTCGTCTTCGGGCAGGGCGCCGATGATCTCGGCGGCGACGTCGCGGGGCTTGCGACCCTGCGTCCGGGCGAGCAGCAGCGCCGCGTTGCAGGCGAAGTCGCCGTGCTCGCGCGAACGGGTACGCTCGATCACGAAATCGGGGGCCGCGACCCCGTCCGCCCCTTCGCGATGCAGGCTTTCGAGCGCACGCAACAGCAGCGAACCGAGGACGTCTTTCACGGGCGGGGAGGAGTCGGGGCGGCGAACCGCCATCGTAGCGCAGCCGTTCACCCCGACCAAATGCGTTCCTGTGGATAACTTGGTGGATACCCGCATGGCCGCTCGGCGTGGATTGGCCGCGGATCGCGCGTTAGGCTGCCAGTCAGGCGATAATGCGTCGGAGTATCAAGAAGTTGTGAACCGTTTAACGAAAGAACAATAGAAGCAGCGGCCAAACGCTTGTGGGAGCGTATTGTGAATAACTGACGAAGGGATACGCATCGGAAAGTCAAGGGGCTCGGCCCATCGCCTGCCTCACGGTCCGGTCAGATCAACCCGCGGGCTGCCATGGAGGTCGGTTCGCCCGCACCGATCACCAGATGATCGAGGACCCGCACGCCGACCAACTGCAAGGCGTCGCGGAGCTGGTGGGTGATGTTGCGGTCCGCCGCCGAGGGTTCGGCCACGCCGCTCGGGTGGTTGTGGGCCAGGATCACGGCCGCCGCATTGTGCCTGAGCGACGCCCGCACGACCTCGCGCGGGTGCACGCTCGCGCCATCCAGCGTGCCGCGGAACAGTTCCTCGAAGGCGAGTACCCGATGGCGGTTGTCGAGGAACAGGCAGGCGAAGACCTCGTAGGGTTTGTGCGCGAGCTGTGCCTTCAGGAACGCGGCGCTGTCGCGCGGACTGGTCAGCGCGGGACGCGCGGTGAGCTCTTCACCGAGGCAGCGCCGCGCGAGTTCGAGTGCGGCCGCGAGGCGCGCACGCTTGGCGGAACCGAGACCCGGTGCGGCCAGGTCGCTGGTGAGCAGCGCGGACAGGCTGCCCGCCTGCGCCAGCAGCGTTCGCCCCATGTCCACGGCGCTGGCGCCGCGGATGCCGCTGCCCAGCAGGATGGCCAAAAGTTCGGCTGCGGTGAGCGCGGCGGGGCCGCGGGCCAGCAGCTTTTCGCGCGGACGTTCGTCCTCGGGCCAGTCCTTGATGGTCATGTTGCCGGGTCGGTCGGCGCTTGCGTGGAAGCCATGCTGGAATGCTCGCGATCGCGCCCGGGTCTGGCCAGCGGGCGGGCTGCCGGAATCCGGTAAGCTAGCCGCCTGCCGTCCTGTCAGCGGATTCCGACGTGAACGCAAGCGATCATCGCCCCAGCGAAAATCGACACGTTCTGCTCGGCGTCTCCGGCGGCATCGCCGCGTACAAGGCTTGCGAGGTGGTCCGGCGCCTGCGCGACGCCGG
>DASSOQ010000108.1:0-13137 GCA_035700365.1 Rhodanobacteraceae bacterium
TCCGCCAGTTGCCGCACCAGCGCCAGGCCGATGCCGAGCCCGCCCTTGCCGCTCAACGCGCGATTGGGCGCCTGGCCGAACATCTCGAAAATGCGCGGCAGGAATGCCGCGTCGATGCCCTGCCCGTCATCGCGCACGGTCAACTTGCCGAAGGCTGCCTTCGGCGGAAACCCGCACTTCGACGTGGCCGCCAGGCGGCGTGAATTTGACCGCGTTGCTGAGCAGGTTCCAGATGATCTGCTCCAGCCGTGCGCGATCGGCGCGCACCAGCACGGGTTCCGCGGTGGGCGCGCAGGTGACCTCAATGTCGGTGCTGGCGGCATCCGCATCGAGCGTCGCCGCGATCGTGGATGCCAGCGCGCCCATGTCGACCGCCTCGGGGTTCAGCACCAGCTTGCCGGTGCGGATGCGCGACATGTCCAGCAGGTCGTCGATGATCTGCCCTTGTCCGCGGATGGCGCGGCGGATCAACGCCACCGCATTCCACACCGATTCCGATTCGCGCGCCTCCGGCAGCCGGGCGAGGACCTCGGCGTTGACGCTGATCAGGTTCAGCGGGTTCTTCAGCTCGTGCGAAATCACCGCCAGGAAGTCGTCCTTCATCGCGCTGGCGGCTGCGCCCTGGCGGCGGGCGTCCTCCACCGCGAGCTGGTTCTCGTCGCGGCGGCGGAGTTCGGTCTGGGTGGCGTCATTGACGATCTTGACGTATCCGGTGAAACGCCGTGACTTGATGTGGCTCATCAGGCCGGTGCAGAACACCCGCTCGCCGGACTTGGCGAGGTGCCAGCGGGTATCCTCGGCCCTGCCCGTCTGCTGGGCTTGCTCCATTTCGCGGCGCGGGCGTTCGGCTTCACGATCTTCCGGGGTGAAGATGCGCGAAATATCCTGGCCGGCCATTTCCTCGGCGTTCCAGCCGAACAGCTTTTCCGCGCCGGCATTCCAGACGTTCACCTTGCCGGCCTCGTCCAGCACGATGATCGCGTGCTCGCGCGCGCCGGCCATGGCGCGCCGCAGCTCGTCTTCGCTGGAGGAGACGCGCTCCTCGGCGCGGCGCAGGCTGGTGATGTCGATGAAGGTCAGCACCGCGCCGTCGATGCGGTTTTCGCCGGTGCGATACGGCAGCACCCGGACCGCGTACCAGCGGCCGTCGCCTGAGCGCACCTCGCGCTCGATCAGCCGCAGCGATTCGAACGCCCCGGCCGCGTCCTCGGCGAGCTCCGGATAGTCCAGCCGGCTGGTGAGATCCAGCAGGCTGCGGCCGATGTCGCCCGGGATGATGTTGAAGATGTCGGCGACGCGCGGGGTGTAACGCTTGATGCGCAGCCCCTGGTTCACGAAGATCGTGGCGATGTCGGTGGATGCGATGAAGTTCTGCAGATCGTCGTTGACCTTGGCGGTTTCCTCCACCTTGGTCTTCAGCTCGTAGTTGACGGTGGTCAGCTCCTCGTTGACGGACTGCAATTCCTCCTTGCTGGTTTCCAGTTCCTCGCTGGCCGAGCGCAATTCCTCGTTGATGGCCTGTAGCTCTTCGTTCGAGGCCTTCAATTCCTCGTTGGAGGTTTCGTACTGTTCGACCGTGGTCTGCAGCCGCTCGCGGGTGCGCTGCAGTTCCTCCTCCATGTTCTGCAGGACGCCGCTCTTCTGCGTACTCTCCGGAGCGGTCTCCAGGTTGGCGCCCAGCGCATCCTCGACCTCGTCGAACAGCACCAGCACGAAGTCCGCGGCTGCCTCCGGGTCGCGGAACGGACGCGCCACGATGTTGATGAAGCGGGGCGGCCGGTTCGGCTGCTGGATCTTGACGCGGGCCTCGGTGCTCTTGTTGCTGTGCATGGCCTGGAACAGCGTGCTGCGCAGTTCCGCGCGCAGGGCCGGATCGGCCGCGGCCACCAGGTTGCGGGTGGGTTCGCCGCTGGAGAAGTGCAGGAAGCGGCCCGCGTGTTCGGACAAGTGCACGATGTTGGATTCGCGATCCACGATCACCGAGGGCGGCGCATAGTATTCCAGCACCCGCTGGTGCACGTCGGCGAACGAAAAGCCTTCGCGCTTGCCCGTTCGGGGCGTGGGCGCCGCGTCCGGTTGTCCGGCCGCGCGCAATGGCAGCATCGACAACTGGCGGGTGGTGCGCGCCTGCGCGCGGGCGCGGTAGATGCGGTGCTTCTTGTCGACCACCTCGAAGTGCGAGGCCGCGGCGTCGGCCGATTCGGATGACCCGAGGTACAGGAATCCGCCCGGCCGCAGCGCGAAGTGGAACATCTCCAGCAGCCGGCCCTGCACCTCGCGATCGAGGTAGATCAGGAGGTTGCGGCAACTGACCAGGTCGATGCGCGAAAAGGGCGGATCGCGCAACACGTTGTGCAGCGCGAACAGCACGCGGTCGCGGATGACCTTGTGGATGCGGTAGCGCGCCTGTTCCTTGCCGAAGAACTGGCGCAGGCGGGTCGGCGGCACGTCGGTGATGATCGATTCCGGGTACACGCCGGCGCGACCGAAGGCGATGGCGCCTTCGTCGATGTCGCTGGCGAACACCTGGAATCCCGGCGGCGCGTTCAGGGTGTCGGCACGCTCGGCCAGCAGCATCGCGATCGAATAGGCTTCCTCGCCGCTGGCGCATCCGGGCACCCAGACGCGGGTGGTCTCGCGCGCGCCGCCGTGCATGATCTCCGGGATCACCTCGCGCTCCAGCGCCTCGAACGACTCGCGGTCGCGGAAGAAGTTGGTGACCCCGATCAGCATGTCGTCGAGCAGCGCGCGGGTTTCCTCCGGGTGTTCCTTCAGGAATTCGCGATAGCCCGGGAGGTCCTTCACCACGTTCACCTGCATGCGCCGCTCGATCCGGCGCAGCACGGTGGCGCGCTTGTAATAGCGGAAGTCGTGGCCGGAGCGCGCCGCCAGGGTTTCCAGGATTTCGCGCAGGGCGCGTTCGGCGAGCACATCGGGCGGCGCCGGCAGCGCGGGTTCCCCGGCGGATTCGAGCGGGGGCAACTGGATGGCGCGCGCGTTATGCCACCACTCGATCAGCTTTTCGGGAATCTCGGCGGCTGGCAGCACGAAGTCCACCTGGCCCCTGGCGATGGCATTGCGCGGCATGTCGTCGTATTCGGCGTCCTCGGGCGACTGTACGAAGGTCACCCCGCCCTGCTCCTTGATGCGCGCGATGCCGACGGCGCCGTCGCTGTCGGCGCCCGACAGGATCACGCCGACCGCGCGCTCCTGGTGGGTATCGGCCAGGGTGCGGAAGAACAGGTCGATCGCGACATGGTGCCCGCGTGGACGGTTCGCTTTCGAGACGCGCAGGTACCCGTCGCTCATCGTCAGGTCCTGGTTGGGCGAGATCACGTACACGTGGTCGGCCTCCAGCATCGTGGTCTCGCTGACCTGGCGCACCGGCATCCGGGTGGCGGACTGAAGCACCTTGTCGGCCACGCTTTCGTGCCTGGGCGACAGGTGCAGGATCACCACGAAGGCCATGCCGGACGCCTTCGGCATCTGCTGCAGGAAGATCTTGAGCGCGGTCAGGCCGCCGGCGGACGCGCCCAGGCCCACCACCGGAAACGGCAGGTCGCTGCGTTGCTCCGTGCCGGGATTGCGGGGGACGCATCTTCGCGGTCGGTTCCGGTTCTCTCGTCGTTCATGTCGAGCGCCGTGGGTCCAGACGTTCATGATGCACCGACACGCGCAAAGGGCAAGTCGTCCGGCCCATAAAAAAGAATTATTTCGCGACGTGGATAATGCCGGCCTGCTCCTGCCTCGCCGCGCGTTTCGGTCATCGGCCTCCGCTGGTCATCGGGAAGCCGGCGGCCGGACCCGCCCCGGCTGCTCACGTCGAAAACACGTTCGCGCCGCGAGACTGGAACGCTTCGGCAGACACGGAAGAATGCCATGGGTGCCAACGACCCGCTCGCCGGCAGCGCGCTGTTGATCATCGACGTAATCAACGATTTCGCGTTCCCCGGCGGCGACGATCTCGTCGCGCAGATGGGACCGGTGGTCGATGCCATCGATGGGCTGCGGCGCCGGGCGGATGCGGTGCAGCGGCCCGTCATCCACGTCAACGACAACTTCGGCCGTTGGCGCTCCAATTTCGCGCAGGTGATCGAGTGGTGCCGGCGCGAAGGCGGCCGGGGCGCCGAGATCGCCACCCGGCTGTCGCCACGGGAAAGCGACTACTTCGTGCTGAAGCCGGGCCAGTCGGGTTTCTACCAGACGCCGCTGCCCGCGCTGCTCGAATACCTCAAGGTTTCCAGGCTGGTGCTGACCGGCGTCGCCGGCGACCAATGCGTGATGACGACCGCGATGGACGCCCACATCCGCGACTATGACGTGTGGGTACCGGCGGATGCGACCGCATCGCTTACGCCCAGGCGCAACCAGCGTGCGCTGGACCACATCAGCGAGGCGCTCGGCGGAAGCGTCGCGCCAACAGACGCGTAGGGCGGGCACCGCCCGCGCGCTGCCTGGAGCATCCGGGTCGACGATCCGCCTGCCATTCGCGGTCATTCTCGTGGGGTGGCCTGGCCGCCCGCGTCCTGGATCAATCGGCGGGTTCAATGCGAGCGCGGAGGCATCTCCTCGATCGCGGACTGGACCATGCCTTCGTTGCGTTCGCCGTTTCCGGATCGGCGCGAGGCGTCATCCATCGAGCCCGGCGCGGCGCCCTTGTCGTACGGCCATTCGTTGCGCGGCCGGACGCGGATCTCGTTGTGGATGTCCTTGACGCCGCTGCAGCCGTCGGCGATATCCTCGATGCGATGCTTGACGCTGCGGCGCTCGACATTGCCGCGCAGGGTGACCTCGCCGTCCTTCACTTCGACCGTCACGTCGCTGGCATCCACGTCGTCGGCGTCCCAGAGGCGCTCGCTGATGTCTTCCTGGATGCGCTCGTCGGAACGCGTGTAGTTCCTGGGGCCGCGGCCGCGATAGCCGCGTGCCATCGCCGGCCCGCCGCCTTCGCCGTAGCGCACAGGCTCCCGCCGCCCGAGGCTTTCGTAGTTGCCGCTGTAGGTGCGGCCGAACCCCGCGTCGCCGCGCCAGCCGGGCCGGTCCCCGGCGCGATGGTGGCCGCTCCAGCCGCGGCCCGGGAATCGTGATCCGCCTTCGCCGTACCGCTCCTCGTCGTATGGCTCATCGCGATAACGGCGGTCGAAGGCCTGCGGATCGCGTCCCGTGCCGTAGTCGTCCGGCAGGTTCTGGGTGCGGCCGCCGGTGCCGAACTGCTCGCGGTAATCCGCCTCTGCGTGGCGGCGCGCGGCGTCGCCCACGCCGTGGTCTTCCTGTCCATATCTCTCGTGGTAGCGTGCCATGTCGTGCTCCTTGTGCCGAAGACGCCGGGGCATGCATGCCATGTGCCACGATCGGATCCGCGCGGCGGGCGCGGGACGCGCTCGACGGTGGCATCGATGAGGCTGTCGTCGAAAATATTTCCGGCAAGGAATTCGCTGTCGCGTGAAGTGCGCAACGGATGACCGGTTCAGCGCCTGGCGCGGAAAAAATCCCTCAGCAGTTCCGACGATTCCCCGGCCAGCAGTCCGCCCTCGGCGGCCACGCGGTGGTTGTGGCGGTCGGACACCAGGGTGTCGAACACGCTGCCCGCGGCGCCGGTCCTGGGATCGGTCGCACCGTAGACGACCCGCGCCACGCGCGCGTGCACCAGCGCCATCGCGCACATCGCGCAGGGTTCGAGGGTCACATACAGCGTGGATCCCGGCATGCGGTGGTTGCCGAGGCGCCTGCCGGCATCGCGCAGCGCGCCGATCTCCGCGTGCGCGCTGGGGTCGTTCAGGGTGATGTTGCGGTTCCAGCCTTCGCCCACGATTTCGCCATCCAGTACCAGCACCGCGCCCACCGGCACTTCCCCGTCGGCATCGCGCGCATGGACCGCCAGTTCCAGCGCACGGCGCATCCATGCAACATCGTGTCCGTGCAGTGGAGGCGTTCGGTCGTTAGTCATGCGCATGGGGCTAGGCTCGTCACTCGAGTCTACAAGCGGGCGGCCGATGCCCGCCTGCCCTGCGGAACGGAATCCGGAGCAGCCATGAACAGCAAGATTGCGGTCGGCCAGACCTTCCCCGATTACGAACTTCCCGACCACACCAAGACGCGGCACAAGCTCTCGGACCTGCAGGGCAAGGCCGATCCCATGCTGGTGGTGCTGATCCGCGGCTTTTTCTGCCCGAAGGACCGCGAGCAGTTGAAGGAGCTGACGCGCTTCCACCCGCAACTGGTCGTCGGAAGCTGTCACCTCGTCGTGATCACCACCGACGACTGGCACACCACCAACAACCTGCGCCAGCAGCTCGGTGCCAGCTATCCGTTCCTTTACGACGAACGGAAGCAGGTGCGCGACGACCTGGAAATCCTCGAATATACCGACAGCCAGCACGAGCCGATGATCCCGCACACCTTCCTGCTCGGGCCCGGCCTCGGGATCCACAGGATCTGGAATGGCTACTACTACTGGGGCCGGCCTTCCGTCGCGGAACTGCACGAAGAACTCCGCGTGCTGACCCACAAGGTCCGCGCCGACTGGGACCTCTACGCCGACGGCCTGAAGCAGAGGTGGGATGCCGGCGACAAGTCGTCGTTCTATCCCTACGGCGTGAAGTCGATGGAGCAGACGTTGACCGAGATGGCCGGCGCCGTCGACCAGTACACGAAAGCGGCATAGCGCCATCCTTGCAGAGGCAGGAGCACGCTCATGAAAGCCGTCGTATTCCACGGCATCGGTGACATCCGCGTGGACCAGGTGCCGGATCCGGCGATCGAGCAACCGACGGACGCCATCGTCCGCATCACCGCCAGCGCGATCTGCGGCACCGACCTGCACATGGTCCGCGGCACGATGCCGGGCATGAAGGAAGGCACCGCGATGGGCCATGAAGGGGTCGGCGTGGTGGAGGAAGTCGGCAGCGCGGTCCGCAACCTCTCGCCCGGCGACAGGGTCGTGATCCCCTCCACGATCGGATGCGGCTATTGCTCGTACTGCCGCGCGGGCTGCTACGCGCAGTGCGACAACGCCAATCCGAACGGTCCGCGCGCCGGTACCGCCTTCTTCGGTGGTCCCGAAGCGACCGGCCCGTTCAACGGCATGCAGGCCGAGTATGTGCGCGTGCCGTATGCCAGCGTCAACCTGGTGCGCCTGCCGTGCCTCGTGACGGACGATGCGGCGATCCTGCTTTCCGACATTTTCCCGACCGGGTACTTCGGGGCCGATCTCGCCGGGATCGGGTATGGCGATACGGTCGCGGTGTTCGGCTGCGGCCCCGTGGGCTTGTTCGCGATCGCGAGCGCCGGGCTGTTCGGCGCTGCACGCATCATCGCGGTGGATCGCGTCGAAAGCCGACTCGAGGCCGCCAAGGCACAGGGCGCGGAAATCATCAACTTCGACGAGGAATCGCCGACCGAGGTGATCCGCGAACTCACCGGCGGCATCGGCGTGGACAGGGTCATCGATGCGGTCGGCGTCGACGCCGTGCGTCCACACCGGCACCTGGATGAGCAGATGGAAGAAACCTTCAACCGCGAAGCGCAAGACACCGCACCCAGGGCCAATCCGCATGATGGCCACTGGATTCCCGGCGATGCGCCCTCGCAGGCTTTGCGCTGGGGCATCGAGGCGGCGGCCAAGGCCGGCACGCTCGCGATCATCGGCGTCTATCCGCAGCAGGTCGAGAGCTTTCCGATCGGCGCGGCGTTCATGAAGAACCTGACCGTGCGCATGGGCAACTGCAACCATCGGCGCTACGTGCCGGACCTCGTCAACAAGGTGAAGGCGGACGTGATCGACCCGCGCGACGTGCTCACCCAGAAGGAACCGTTCGTGTCCGCCATCGAGGCCTATGAGAACTTCGATCGCCGCGAACCGGGCTGGGTGAAGGTGGAACTGTTGATGGCGGCTTGAAATCCGTTTTTCGGGTCGATTCCCGACTTGCTCCGGGAGAAGCCCGATCGCCGCGGGACGTCGCACTTCGCTGCGTTCGGCGCCAACCTTCCAGAGCATCCGCGGCCGTCTGCGCTGCTGCAGCGAACGATCCGTGGGGCGACCCGCTTCCACCATGGCCCCGCGTTGAAAAAACCCATCAGCGCGTACATCAGCGCCATCCCGCCCGACGCCGGCATGCCGTATGCGGCGGAGCACAACACTTCCGCCGGGGCGATGGCCAGGGCATTCACCAGCGCCATCGCTGCGAAGGTCGGCGCGGCCGCGAGCTGCAGCCATCCGACGGCACGCGAAGCGCACCGGGCATTGCCGACACCGTTCGGGTTCCGGCGGCGCGCATGGATGCTGGTTGCAGTGGTGGTCATGCCGAGCCTCCGGCCGCTTCATCCGCCGGCGTATTCGTCGCGCCTGCGCCACCAGAAACCGCCCGCCTCGTTGCGCCCGCGCGGCGCGCGATCGAGCCACTGATACGCACCCCACAGCGCGTCCAGTCCCCTCGAGTAGCTGGAGTAGGTGTGATAGAGCACGCCATCTTCCAGCACGAACGTGCTGACGCCCGGACGCTCGCGCAGGTACGTCGAAGGATCGGTGCCGCACGAGCGTGCAAATCGCGCAACCGGACTTTCACTGCCGAACTTCGTGCTGGGACCCGTCGGCGTCCCTCCGGATGGAGCGGCGGCTTCACGGCGATAGTTGTATTCCGCGCGGCCCTCGCGTTGCTGCATTTGCGTGATGCCGACGGCAAAGTCGAAGTTGAAATCGCTGCCGAGGGAGGACGCCCAGGGGAAGCTCCAGCCCATCCGGCGCTTATAGGCCTGCAGTTTCGGTAGCGGCGCGCGCGACGCGGCCCACAGCATCACGTCGTGGTTCGCGAGGTGCCCGGCGAATCCGTTGAAGCCGTCGGCGATCATGGAGCACGATGGACAGCCGGCCGTGTAGTCCGGTCCGAACATGAAGTGGTAGATCATGAGCTGCGAGCGCCCGCGGAACAGGTCGGCCAACCCAGCCTCGCCGCCATCGGTGCCGAATCGGTATTGCTTGTCGATCCGCACCCATGGCAACGCCTGCCGCCGCTGCGCCAGCTCGTCGCCCTGGCGCGTCAATGCCTTTTCCGCTTCGAGCAGGTCGAGCCGCGCCTTCAGCCATTCGTCGCGCGTTCCAGTCTTGTGCGTGGTCATCGCCTCATCCTTTTGTGGTGGGTGCCGGCCGCGCGCGCCGCGCGGACGGCGGTTGCCTGACCGTCGTGGGGTAGATTAGGCGCGAGGCGCGCGCGAGCGGGAGTGACAAATGTGGCGCGATTGACGGGCGGGCTGTCATGGATTCGCTGATCACGGCCGCGGCACGCGCGCTTGCGGTGGGCGATCCGCTGGGCGCGCTGAAGCGCGTGGCGTTGCGCGACGATGCCCCTGCCCTGGCATTGCGTGGCATCGCGCTTGCCCAGCTCGGCGATTTCGAGCGCGCGAAGGGGCTGCTGCGTCTTGCGATCCATGCATTCGGACGCAGGGAACCCGTGGCGCGCGCACGCTGCGTGGTCGCCGAAGCCGAGATCGCACTCGCCTCGCGCGAGCTCGGTTGGCCTGGAGGAAGGCTCGAAGCCGCGCAGGCCGTGCTGGAAGCACACGGCGACCGCGTGAATGCCGCACATGCGCACCATCTCGCGATCCGTCGCCTGCTGTTGATCGGGCAACTGGATGCGGCCGAGCGGGCGCTCGCCGCGTTCGAATCCGCCCCATTGCCGCCGGCGTTGCGGGCCGTCCACGAATTGACCTCGGCGGGTATCGCGATGCGGCGCGTCCGCGCCGGCGCGGCGCGCGCCGCGCTCGAGCGGGCCGGGCATGCGGCGCGCGTGGCCGGCGTTCCGGCGCTGCTTGCCGAAGTGGGACATGCATTGCGCATGCTCGACGCGCCCGCTGCCCGGCTGGTCCGCCGCGACGAGGCACGATTCCTGCTGCTGGATGATGTCGAGGCGCTGTTCGCGTCGGAGGCGCTGGTGGTGGACGCTTGCCGGCGCGTCGTGCGCGGTGGACGCGCCACCGTGTCGCTCGCATCGCGGCCGGTACTGTTCGCACTTGCGCAAGCGCTGGCCGAAGCGTGGCCTGGCGACGTGCCGAGGCACGCGTTGATCACGAGCGCATTCCGGACCCGATTCGCGGACGAGACGCACCGCGCGCGGCTGCGGGTCGAGATCGGCCGGCTCAGGTCGGCCCTCCGCACGCTTGCCGATGTCCGCGCCACCCAACGCGGATTCGCGCTGACGCCGGCATGCGCGCCCCGCATCGCCGTACTGGCGCGGCCGTTCGACGAACAACACGCGGCCGTCCTGGCCCTGCTCGGGGACGGCGAACCCTGGTCCAGTTCGGCTCTGGCACTCGCCTTGGGAACAAGCCAGCGCACCGTGCAACGGGCCCTCGATGCACTGGGGGCGGACGGCAGGGTCCAGCCGCTGGGACGCGGGCGCGCGCGCCGCTGGGCCATGCCGCCCATGCCGGGATTCACGACAGCATTGTTGCTCCCTGCCCCGCTACCGGGCGACTAGGATGGCGGCCGTCACGAAGCCGCGAGGGCGCCATCATGAAACGATCATCCGCTGAAATCCTTCGTGAGTACGGGCCATTCCCCGATGCCGATCACGTGCACGGCGTGACCTGGGACGGCGAGCGCGTCTGGTTCGCATCCGGAGACAAGTTGAACGCGGTCGATCCGGGCAGCGGCAAGACCATGCGCTCGATCGACGTCGCGGCGCACGCCGGCACGGCCTTCGATGGCAAGCATCTGTTCCAGATCGCCGAGGATCGGATCCAGAAGATCGATCCCGGCACCGGACGTGTGCTGTCGACGATTCCCGCGCCCGGCAGCGGCGGCAACTCGGGACTCGCGTGGGCCGAAGGCACGCTGTGGGTGGGCGAATACCGCGGGCGGAAGATCCACCAGATCGATCCCGAAGACGGAAAGATCCTCCGCACCATCGAGTCGCAGCGCTTCGTCACCGGCGTCACCTGGGCCGAGGGCGAACTCTGGCACGGTACCTGGGAAGACGGCGAGGGCGACCTGCGGCGGATCGATCCCGACAGCGGCGAGGTCCTGGAACAACTCGACATGCCCCAAGGTACCGCGGTCTCGGGGCTGGAAGCCGACGGCGACGGACAGTTCCTGTGCGGCGGCGGGAGCAGCGGCAAGATCAGGATCGTTCGCCGGCGCTGATGCTCTGCTTCCGCCGCGGCCGGAGGCGCCGCAACATCGAAGCCTCACGTGGCGAGAAATGCCGGCCCGCATGAGCCTTAACATCGTCATTCCGGCAGCCGTGCCGGCTTTGCCGGCGCGGCATCCCGGAACCCATGCCTCCGGCAGCGCCGCAGACCTGGATTCCGGATTTCGCCGACCTTGTGGGCGCGTCCGTAATGACGGAGGTGTTTGTGGGCAGCTCGCGGGACGACGGGCTTCCGGCCAGGAACGCCTTTTCGCGAAGTCAGGTTGACTGGACGCGCTGTGACAGCAGGCGTTCGATTTCGACCGAGAGTTGCTGCTGGGTGTACGGCTTGGCGATACGGGGAAGCTCGATGCGTGGCGGCCCCTGGAGCTCGGCGTAGCCCGTGGCCAACAGGATCGGCAGATCCGGCTCCTGCTCGCGCAGCGCGATCGCAAGTTCCACGCCGGTCATCCCCGGCATTGCATGGTCCGTGATGACGATGTCCGGGCGCAGGCCATCGCGGATGGCGGCAAGCGCTTCCTGGCCGGAGCGGAATTCCCTGACCTGGTGCCCGAGGTCCTCCAGCAAGGCGGCCGTGCTGGTCGCAATCAGCGCGTCGTCGTCCACCAGCACGATCGTGGCCGCCGCTGCCGGAGCATGGATCCGCTTGGGTGGCGCGGGGGCTTCCAGTTCGCTGTGTGCCACCGGCAGCCAAAGCTCGGCCCGGGTACCGACGCCGAGCCGGCTCTCCAGCCGGAACGCTCCGCCGGACTGTTCGGCCAAGCCGTGCACCATCGACAAGCCGAGGCCGGTCCCCTTGCCGATTCCCTTGGTCGAAAAGAACGGTTCCACGGCGCGCGCAAGCGTGGCCGGGTCCATGCCCTCGCCCGTATCCTCGACCGACAGCCTGACGTATTCACCGGGCTCGAGCTCCGGCTGTTCCGCCGTTGCCGCCGCCTGCCGAAGGCGGATGGCAAGCACGCCGCCCGAAGGCATGGCATCGCGCGCATTCACGGCGAGATTGAGGAGCGCCATTTCCAACTGGTTGGGATCGACGTTGACGGCGGGCAGCGGCCGGTGCGCCTCGATCTCCACGCGAATCAAGGGTCCGACGGAGCGGGCGATCAAGTCCCGCATGTCTTCGACGAGGTTCAGGGCATCGATGGTGCGGGACTGCAACTCCTGCTTGCGCGCGAACGCCAGCAACCTCTGCGTCAG
Source organism: Rhodanobacteraceae bacterium (assembly GCA_035700365.1). GTDB lineage: Bacteria > Pseudomonadota > Gammaproteobacteria > Xanthomonadales > Rhodanobacteraceae > 66-474. The sequence continues at coordinate 12,342 of DASSOQ010000108.1, forward strand.
CGTGGCGCCCCGGCGGGCGCCTTCCATGGCGCCGCGCAGCAGCCTCGCATGGCGCGAATCATCACCGATCCTCTTGGCGAGCAATTCGAGGTTTCCGATCACCGCCATCAGCAGGTTGTTGAAGTCATGCGCGACGCCGCCGACGAGCTGTCCCATCGTCTCCAGTTTCTGGGCCTGCAACAGCGCCGTCTGGGCGCGTTCGCGCCGCCTGCTTTCCTCGCGCAGTTGCTCGTTGGCGGCTTCCAGCGCCTGGGTGCGTTGCGCGACCAGGCGTTCGAGATCCTCGGCGGCGCTGCGCTGCGCTTCCAGGTACGCGCGGGCCTCGTATTGCCGCGCACGCCCGCGTTCCGCGGACAACACCGCCGCCTGCAGCGAGATCGCCTGCATCGGACGCTCCAGGAAGGACACATTGCGAAGCTTCTGGACGAGTTCCCGGCGGAACCGCTTGAACCGGACGCCTTCGTTTCGGTTGGTCATCACGATGAACGGCAAGTCCGACCATGGCGGCTGCGCGTCCACCCAGGCGGCCAGCGGGTCGAGCGACGTTCCGTAGAGCGCTTCTTCGGTGAGAAGCACGATGTCGGCGCCGAGGTCGAGCTCGCGCACCAGTTCGTGGACGTCCCCGCATTGGCGGGAATCCAGGCCCGCCTGCGCGACCAGCTTGGCGCAGGCGGCGCCGTCACGGCCCACCGGGGCGAGGATGAGGACCCTGGCGTCCGACACGTCAGCCGGCCCGGCTGTCATCATCCGCCAGCAGCGGCGCCTTGTCGCCCGTATAGGTCGGCGTCCCCGCGAG
>DASSOQ010000109.1:0-6447 GCA_035700365.1 Rhodanobacteraceae bacterium
TGATGGCCAATGCGCCCGAGGCCGAGCAAAGCCAGACTTGGGACCACATGCAGAAGCACGCGGACACGATCGCCGATGCACTGGCCGGCGCCATCGCCAAGCAGTTCCCCGACAAGGCACACTGACCGGATGCGGCGCGCGAACGCCCTGCGGCAGCTCGGCACCACCCAGCAGAAGTTGCTGCGGCGGTTGCTGCTGTCGCCGCAGGGCGCGAACGTGGAAGAGTTGTGCCGCGCCCTCGGCGTCACCCACAACGCGGTGCGGCAGCACCTGTCCGCGTTGATGGCCCAGGGGTTCGTGGCGCGCGGCGAGTCCTCCCCCAGCGGTGGCCGGCCCCGCGCCTGTTTCGTGTTGCTGCCGGCGGGACGCGAACTGTTTCCGCGCAACTACGCCCTGATCGCCGGCGGCGTCCTCGAATACCTGTACGCGCACGCTGGCGCGCAGGCGGTGCAAGCCATGCTCTCGAGCATCGGTGCGAAGCTCGGGGAGGACGCGGCGGCGCGGGTCGCGACGGCTGGCGACAGTGACGAGGCGGCGCGCCTGCTGGCCGAGCAACTCGACACGCTGGGCTACGAAGCGCAGGTGGTCGAAGCCGATGGCCACATGGAGGTCGAGGCGTGGAACTGCGTGTTCCACTCGCTGGCCCGCACGCATCCCGACATTTGCAAGTTCGACCTCGCGTTCATGGGTGCCGCGACCGGGCGGCCGGTGCAGCGCACCCAATGCATGCTGCACGGCGCGCCGGCCTGCCGATTCCGCCTCGGGGCGTCCGCGAAAGCCGGCATCAGCTCGATCGAAGCGGCTGTCCTGAAGAGCCAGGGCGGGGACAGGCGCTGACGCGTTGCCGGGGGTGCGCGGCCCGGCGACCGGCCACGGGGGGGGGGCCGGGCCGGCGTCCTGCGATGGCTTGCCGGCGCGGGAGCCCGGAATCCACGCTCTGCCAATACCGAAAATCTGGATTCCGGATCGCGCCCACGTTGTGGGCGCGTCCGGAATGACGAAGGATTTTGTGGGACGCGACCTGGCGCGCTGTCCGGCACGAACCTTCACATCGTCATTCCGGGGCCTGCGACGGCTTGCCGGTGCGGGAGCCCGGAATCCATGCTCGCCAACGCCGGAAAAACGCGCCATCGTCGTGGGCTCGTCCGGAATGACAATGATTCCTGGGACGCCACACCAAGGCCATCGTGTCCGCCGGTTCCCGCGAAGCGGCGATCACGGTCGGTCGCATGCCAATGCCTGCGCGAGGTCGGCGATCAGGTCGTCGGCGTCTTCGAGCCCCACCGAGATCCGCACCAGCGAAGGCGGCGCCTGGGTGTGCTCGCCCTCTGCCGACGCGCGGTGTTCGATCAGCGACTCGCAGCCGCCGAGCGAGGTGGCATTGGTGAAGATCCGCGTGTGGCGCGCGAGGGCGACCGCCGCGTCGTAACCGCCGCGCAATTCGATGCTCAGCATCGCGCCGAAGTCACGCATCTGCCGCGAGGCAATGGCGTGCCCCGGATGCCCGGCCAAGCCGGGAAAGTTCACGCGATCGATGGCCGGATGACCGGAGAGAAACCCGGCCACCTTGCGCGCGTTCGCGCAGTGCATGGCCATGCGCGCCGGCAGCGAGCGGCAGCCGCGCAGCGTCAGCCAGGCGCTGAATGGGGCCAGGATGGCGCCGGTCAGCACGCGCCGCTGCGCGATCCGCGCGGCGAAATCGTCATTGCGCGCGAACACCAGTGCGCCGCCCAGCACGTCGCTGTGGCCGCCGAAGTACTTGGTGGTCGAGTGCATCACGATGTCGGCTCCGAGCTCGAGCGGCCGTTGCAACACCGGGGTGGCGAAGGTGTTGTCGCAGGCGAAGCGGGCGCCGGCGGCGTGGGCGATCCGCGCGAGTTCGGCCAGGTCGCTGATCCGCATTCGCGGATTCGACGGCGACTCGGCCCACAGCACGGACGCGCCGGCACCGCATGCATCGCGCACCGCGTCAAGGTCGGTGGTGTCGATGGTCACGACCTCCACGCCGCGTTCCGGCAGGACCTCGCTGACGTAGCCGCGGGTTCCGACGTAACAGTCTTCGGGAACCACGACCCGCTCCCCACGCTGCAAGGTATCAAGGACGGCGGCGACTGCTGCCATCCCCGAGGCGAAGGCCAGCGCGTGCTCGCCGCCTTCCAGCGCGGCCAGCACGGTTTCGAGGCGGTGCTGGGTCGGATTGTCCTTGCGCTGGTAGCTGTAGGCGTCGGTTTCGCGCGCCGGGTCATGGACGAATGTGGTCGAAAGCTGGATCGGCGGTGCGACCGCGCCCGTGGCGGCGTCGGGCTCTGCGCCCGCGTGCACCGCCAGCGTGTCGAACTTGGGCTCCATCGAATCGTCTCCTGACTTGCGGTACCGGCAGAACGTGCCCACGATAACCGACGGCGACGGCCCCCGGAGGACACAGCATGAAATACCTTCACAGCATGGTGCGCGTGCGCGATCTCGATGCGTCGCTCCGGTTCTACTGCGAGGGCCTGGGGCTGCGCGAGGCGCGGCGCAGGGACGTGCCCCAAGGCAAGTTCACGCTGGTGTTCCTGTCGGCGCCCGGCAGTCCCGATGCCGAAATCGAGCTGACCTGGAACTGGGGCTCGCAGGAGGACTACGGCTCGGCCCGCAACTTCGGCCACCTCGCCTTCCGCGTCGATGACATCTACGCGACCTGCGCGCACCTGCAGTCGATGGGCATCGCGATCAACCGGCCGCCGCGCGACGGCCACATGGCGTTCGTGCGCTCGCCCGACCTCATTTCGATCGAACTGCTGCAGGACGGCGATCCGTTGCCCCCGTCGGAGCCCTGGGTCTCGATGCCCAACATGGGCGCCTGGTAGGCGGGCAAGCCCCGCCGGTGGCGGTGTCCGCGGTCGAGCGTGCTGGCGAAGCGGCGGACGGAGTCCACCCCAAAAGGATACAGCTCGCCGCTACGCGCGCTCCGCTTCCGCGAACGCGACGCGCGCAGCCTCCAGCGTGTGCGCGATGTCGCCATCGCCGTGCGCCGTTGACATGAACCCGGCTTCGAAGGGGCTGGGCGCGAAATACACGCCCTGCTCGAGCATCACGTGGAAGAAGCGCCGGAACGCCGCGATGTCGCAGGACGTGGCTTGCAGGAAGGTCTCCACGGGCCCTGCGCTGAAGAACAACCCGAACATCCCGCCCACCCGGTTGACCGAAAACGGCACGCCGGCCTCGCGGGCACAGCCTGCGAGCCCGTCGGTGAGCGCACGGGTCGAGCGCTCCAGCTCGGCGTGGAAGCCGGATCCGCGGACCAGGTCGAGCATCGCGAGCCCCGCGGCCATCGCGACCGGGTTCCCGCTCAAGGTGCCGGCCTGGTAGACGGGCCCGGCCGGCGAAACCTGTTCCATCAAGTCGCGGCGACCGCCATACGCGCCGACCGGCATCCCGCCGCCGATCACCTTGCCGAGCGTCGTGAGGTCCGGCGTCACGCCATACAGGGCCTGCGCGCCGCCGGCGGCGACACGGAACCCCGTCATCACCTCGTCGAAGACCAGCAGGGCGCCGTGGCGCGTGCACAGTTCGCGCAGCGTTTCGAGGAATCCCGGACGCGGCGGAACGCAATTCATGTTGCCCGCGACCGGTTCCACGATCACGCACGCAATGTGCTTGCCGGCTTCCTCGAACAGCGCGCGCGCGGCTCGGGCATCGTTGTAGGGCAGCGTGATCGTGAGGTCGGCCAGCGCCTTCGGCACGCCCGGCGAGTCGGGAACGCCGAAGGTGAGGGCGCCAGAACCCGCCTTCACCAGGAACGAATCGCCGTGGCCGTGGTAGCTGCCTTCGAACTTCACGAACCGCGCCCGACCGGTGGCGCCGCGGGCCAGCCGCAGCGCCGACATCGTGGCCTCCGTGCCGGAGTTGACGAACCGCAGCATCTGGAGCGAGGGCATCAGTTCGCGGATCGCCTCCGCCAGTTCGGCCTCGGCCGCGCACGGGGTGCCGAACGAGAGGCCGTCGCGAACCGCGCGTTCCACGGCTTCGCGCACGTGCGGATGGTTGTGGCCGGCGATCATCGGGCCCCAGGAGCCGACGTAGTCGATGTAGCGCTTGCCCTCGACATCCCACAGGTACGCACCGTCCGCGCGCGCGGCAATGAAGGGCTCGCCGCCGACCGACTTGAACGCGCGCACCGGCGAGTCGACGCCGCCGGGAAGGACCTGCCGGGCGCGCTGGAACAGTTCGTGGTTGCTGGCCATCAAGGGATTCGCTGCTGGATGGTGGGAAAGCAAAAAAGAGCCTTGGGCGCGGTTTGACGCGGATGAAAGCGGGTCGGGACGGCAAGATCGGCTCCCGCCGCGGTCATGCGTCCTGATCCGTGCCAAAGAGCGCTGCGTATTGCCGTGCCGCGGCACGCACGTCGTTCGCACCGAACACACCGGAGACCACCGCCAGGAAATCGGCGCCGGCAGCGATCAGCGATCCGCCATTTTCGACGGTAATGCCGCCGATCGCCACCAGCGGGCGATCGAACGCGCGCGCCCTGCGCAACAGATCGGGCGTCGCGTGGCGCGCGCCGGGTTTGGTGATCGACGGGAAGAATGCGCCGAACGCCAGGTAATCGGCGCCCTCCGCGGCGGCATCACGCGCCCGCGCGAGCGAGTCGTAGCACGACATCCCGATGATCGCGCCGGCTCCCAAGGCAGCGCGCGCGTCGGCGATCGCGCCATCGCCTTCGCCCAGATGCACGCCCGACGCGCCGCTCGCCCGCGCGAGTTCGGCGTCGTCGTTGACGATGAGCGGAACCCCGAAGGATACGCAAAGCTTCGCCAGTGCGCGCGCCTCGCGCAGCCGGCGGCCGCCGTCGCGGGTCTTGTCGCGGTATTGCAGCATCGCTGCGCCGCCTTCCAGCGCCGCCCGCGCTGCCGGCAACACATCGTTGCGCGGTCCGTCGGTGATGGCATACAGACCCTTCAGGGGCCCCGTGGAGGCGGCACGGCTGCGGAAGCAAGATTGCCGCGGCATCGGTGAGTTGACTTGCGTCAAGGGTTCGCTTTCATGCAGGCGCGCAACTTGCGACAATAGGGACTGTCGTCCATTCGTCATCCGATCTTGTCCATGAATGCTCCCGCCGCAACCGTCGTCGCCTATCGCAGGTTCATGTGCGTGGTGTGCGGCTTCATCTACGACGAGGAAGCCGGACTGCCGGAAGAAGGCATCGAGCCCGGCACCCGCTGGGAGGATATCCCGGACACCTGGACGTGTCCGGATTGCGGCGTCACCAAGGACGACTTCGAGATGATCGAAGTCGACTGACCATCCGACCCGGCGGGCCGCGGGCTTCCCGGTCTTTCGAACCGACGCCCGCGCCTTGCCTGCACCGGTTGGCGCGCGTTCACGATGATTTTGTCCGCGCCACAACGATTGGTGCTGATTCGCCACACGCTTGCCCCATTTGGGTCATGCGCCGTTCACGACGGCGTGCTTGGATGGAAGCGTTATCGGGACAAGGAGAGCCAGGGTGCGTGAATTCATTCCGTTCGACGACCAGTGGTATGACAGCGAGCCGCCAGGGCGGCTGGTGCCCCTGCCGATGAACTTCACGTGCGTGCACGGCGACGATGGGGTATTTCACTGGGTGCCGGAAGGAAGCCCTGAAAGGGTGATGGCGTCGCCCTTGCGGACCCCCAGCTTCGCGGCGACGCCGGCGTTGAGCTCGAGCACGTAACGCGCCGGCGAGATGCTCGGGTACACGGGGCAGGGATCGGCTCGGCAAGGCGGAACGTCCGCCTGCACCGACACCAGCCGGTGGGCATCGTCGAAATACAGGATGTCCAGCGGGATGAGGGTGTTCTTCATCCAGAACGTGCGAGGCTCCGCGTCCGGGAAAACAAACAGCATGCCGTGATCGCCCGGCATCGAGGTGCGGTCCATCAGCCCGTGCTCGCGCTGGGCCGGAGTGTCGGCGATTTCCACGCTGAACCGATGGCCGTTCAGCACCACGGTGGGCGGGTCGGCCGTCGCGACGGGTGTCGGCGGCGCGGCGGCGCAAGCGGAACACGCCAGCGTCGCGGCAACGATGGGCACCGACAGCCAGGAAAGCGGACGCATCTCGGGTGGCCTTGCAGTGGAAAACCGCAGTGTAGCGCCGTTCGCGCGGCGTCACTTCCAAACTCGAAACGATCCCGGTATCCTTGTCGGCCCGCGCAACGGAAAGCTGTTGCGGGCGGGTGCCTGGACGGCAAAAACTTTCCCCGAAAGTTGTTGACAGTCCGTGAAACCTGGCTACAATGGGCGGCTCGCGAGACGAAATGTCACGCGACGCGGAGCCGAAGGTTCCGCACCGCAAAGTTCCTTGACAGTGTGCACAGGTGACTTGTGTGGGCGGCTTGCAGGTGGACGACAGTTCATCGATGCAAGACGTCCAAACCTTTGAACCTTAGTGATTCAGCGATGAATTGCAGTTCAGGTTTCGGACTC
>DASSOQ010000110.1:0-7632 GCA_035700365.1 Rhodanobacteraceae bacterium
GGCGATGCGCGACCACGCGGCAACCTGTTCGTCGTTCCAGATGCCGGTGTCCTCGGGCGAGATGCGCCCTTCCGGCGAAACCGCGGTCGCCTCGGTGAACACCAGTGCGGCACCGCCGACCGCGCGACTACCAAGATGCACCAGGTGCCAGTCGGTCGGCACGCCGCCGGGCGAGGAGTATTGGCACATCGGCGACACCACGATGCGGTTGCGCAGCTTCAACGTACCCAGCGTGATCGGGTCGAGCAACATGAACTGTCCTTCGCTTGTGCGACACAAGCAGGGGAAATAAGGACGGCCCCCACAAACTCAATGCCGCGCGATGGCGAAACGAGGCGCTCAGCCGCGCGTCAACGCCCAGAACGGAATGTCGCGGCGCAATCGGTAACCGATGCGCTCGTACAACGTCTTGGCGTGCACGTTCTCGTAGGAAACATGCAGGAACGGCGTGCGCCCGCGCGCCAGCGTGTCGTTGGTCAGGAACGCGGTCAGGCGCCGCGCGTAGCCGCGGCCGGTGAAATCCGGATGCGTGCAGATCGCGCTCATCTCGGTGTGGGTGTCGGTACCGAGGCGCTCGCCGATCATCGCCGCAAGCCGCACCTCCCCGCTCGCGTCCGGCATGTAGATGCCGTAATAGCGGCCCAGCTCCATGGTGCGCGGCCGGAAGTAATGCGGATAGACCAGCGCGGTCAGCGCCAGCACGTCGGCGCGATGGCTCTCATCGAGCGGGATGATTTCGGGACCGTCCGGCACGGGCAGCGGCTCGTCGCGGATCATCTGCGCGAGCGGACGGAACGTTTCGAGATGCCACGCGTCGGACAATATCGGCAGCACGCCCAGCAGCAGCACGGTCTCGCCCGGCGCAACCAGCGGCACGATGGCTTCGTCGGCATCCACTTCCGGACTCGCAACGCCCAGGAACGGCGCGAACTCCGGCGGATAGCGCGCGGCGTCATTGCCGCTGCGGATCGCCAGCGCGGCATGCCGCGCCTGCAACGAGGACCAGAATGGATTGTCGAGCTCGGCCATGGCGCGATGTTAACCGGGGACGGCGTGACGGAAGGCACGGATCGCCGGTTCCACCATCGTGCTAAGTTGCCGACTCCGTGCCCTCGATGGAAGCGAAATGAGCTGGACACGCCGGGAATTCCTCTCCACCTCCGGCGGCGCGCTGCTCGCCGCCGCCCTGCCCTCCGCCCTCGCGCGGGCCTCGAAAGTTCAGGAGGATGCAAGCGCAATGAACGCCGCCGGGCTTTACCGCAACGCCTTCGTGCTCGACTGCAATACGCTCGCGTCCATCGGCTACGAATTCGACGACGCCGCGAGCTTCAAGGCCCTGCGTGATTCCGGCGTCAATGCATTGAAGAGCACCCTGGGCGGCGCGAACGGAACCTTCGAGGAAACCGTCGCCGACATTGCCGCCGCGCAGAAACTGGTCGAGCAGCACCCGGATCTCTTCATCAAGGTGAAAAGCCACGCCGATCTCGAGCGCGCCAGGCCGGAAAACAAGGTCGCGGTCATCTTCTCGTTCGAAGCGGCATCCCCGCTTGAGGACAAGCTCGACCGCATTGACCTGTTCCGCAACCTCGACGTGCTGAGCATGCAGTTGAGCTACAACCACACCACGCCGTTCGGCGTCGGTTGCCTCGATGGAGAAACCGGTGGCGTGACCCGGCTCGGCCGCAAGGCGATCGAGCGGATGAACGCGCTCGGCGTGGCGCTTGACCTCAGCCACTCCAACACGCAAACCACGCGCGAAGGCATCGCCCTTTCGGCGAAGCCTCCGCTGATCACGCACTCGGGCTGCCGAGCGGTGTTCATGCATCCGCGCAACAAGCGCGACGAGGAAATGAAGGCCCTGGCCGACAAGGGCGGCGTGATGGGCATCTACATGCTGCCGTTCCTGACGCCCGACGACAGGCAGCCGATGCTCGCCGACTACATGCAGCACATGCTGCATGCGCTGAAGGTATGCGGCGAGGACCACGTCGGCATCGGTACCGATGTGCCGTTCTTCACGGTGACGCAGAAGGACCTGGACGCCATGGAAAAGGACGAAGCGGAGCGCAAGAAGAAAGGCGTCAACGCGCCCGGCGAAAACCGCCCGCCCTACATCCCCGACCTCAACACCCCGCGCAAGCTTGAACGTGTCGCCGACGCGCTGCTGCAGCAGGGCTACTCCGAACGCGCGGCCGACAAGGTGCTCGGGCTCAACTTCAGCCGCGTGTTGAAGGAAATCTGGACGGCTTGAGCATCTGGAGGAACAAGTGAGCAAGGGCACCCACGATTACACGCCCGACGCGCGCAACGCGGCGATCAGGATCAACATCAACGGCGAACTGTTCGCGCGCGACGAGGCGAAGGTTTCCGTGTTCGACGCCGGCTACGTACTCGGCGACGGCGTGTGGGAAGGCCTGCGCCTGCACGAAGGCGGCCTGCCCTTCCTCGACATGCACCTCGATCGCCTGTACGAGGGCGCGCGCGCAATTGACCTCGACATCGGGCTGACGCGCGAGCAACTGACGCAGCGGATCATCGAAACCCTGCGCGCCAACGACATGCGCGACCACGTGCACATCCGCCTGATGGTGACGCGCGGCATCAAGGCCACGCCGCACCAGGATCCGCGCTTCGTGATCGGCGGCGCCACGATCGTGATCATCCCCGAATACAAGCAGCCGTTGCCGGAAACGGTCGAACGCGGCATCCGCCTGTTCACCGTGCACGTGCGCCGCGGCCCGCCCGACGTGCAGGACCCCAAGCTCAACAGCCACTCGAAGCTCAATTGCATCCTCGCCTGCATCCAGGCGCAGAAAGCCGGCTATGACGAGGCGCTGATGCTCGACCCGCACGGCTTCGTTTCGACCTGCAACTCCACTCACTTCTTCATCGTGCGCAAGGGCGAGGTGTGGACGTCCACCGGCAAGTACTGTCTGGGCGGCATCACCCGCGCGAACGTGATCCGGTTGTGCCGCGACAACGGCATTCCGGTATTCGAGAAGGATTTCAGCCTGACCGACGTGTACGGCGCGGAGGAAGCCTGCGTCACCGGCACCTTCGCCGGGCTGACGCCGGTGCGCGAGATTGACGGCCGCATCATGGGCGACGGCAAGCGCGGACCGATGGTCGAGCGGCTGCAGCAGCTCTACGTGCAGCTCGTGAAGGACGACAGCGCGAAGGGACCGCGCGTATGAACGACGGGCTGCGCATCGCGATGTGGTCCGGGCCGCGCAACATCTCGACCGCGATGATGCGCGCCTGGGAAAACCGCGAGGATACGGTCGTCGTGGACGAGCCGTTCTATGCGCACTACCTGCACGTCACGGGCGTCAATCATCCCGGCCGCGAGGACGTGCTGAAGTCGCAAAGCACCGACTGGCAGGAAGTCGCGGCGATGCTGACCGGCCCGATCCCGGACGGCAAGGCGATCTGGTACCAGAAGCACATGACCCAGCACATGCTGCCGGACATGAAGCTCGACTGGCTTGACCAGGTCAGCAACTGCTTCCTGATCCGCGATCCGGAACAGGTGGTCGCCTCCTTTACCCTCCAGCGCCCCGATGCCGCGGCGTGGGAACTCGGCTTCGAACAGCAGGCGCGTTTGTTCGACCACGTCTGCGACAAGCTCGGCCACGCACCACCGGTGATTGACGCCGCCGACGTGTTGAAAGACCCGCGCGGAACACTGACCGCGCTTTGCGCCAGGCTCGGCATTCCTTTCAGCGAACGCATGCTGCGCTGGCCGCCCGGCCCGCGCGCCTCGGACGGCGTGTGGGCACCGCACTGGTACGCCGCGGTGGAACGCTCGACCGGCTTTGCGCCGTACCGCGAGAAGCAACCGAAACTCAGCGACTTCCAGTGGGATCTGGCGGATCGGTGCAAGGCGCATTACGAACGCATCGCGCGGCATCGGCTGCAGATCGAACCGGTATAGGCGTGGCTGCAACGGACCCATGCAGGGAGGGTTCAACCCGCCGCCGACGCACGTCGAGTCCCGCAACTTCCGATGTTGAAGCCGAGGCGGGTCAAGACCCGCCCTCCAGCGAGCGTAGGCTGGGCTGACAAGCCCAGCTTTCCTAGCCAAATGCGTAGCCGGGCTTTACAGCCCAGCCTACGTGTCACGTGTCAACGTGCTTGCCGGTTAGCCGAGACGGAGTCCCGGACGCAAGACCAACTGGAAGATCAGCAGCAACGCCAGCGCCGCGAGGAACGGCAATGTGGGCGACGGGCGGTGATCACCGACCCGCGAGTGATGTCGCGAATCCACCCAGCTTGCGCCAGCCTGGATCCAGATCGTGCTGAACCAGGTCACCACGACGGGAAGGAACAGCACTTCCAGCCACGAACGCGGCACGCGGTATCCCACGATCGCCGGCAGCGCAACGATCGCCGGAAGCGCGGCGGTGCTGAAGACGGAGCGTGCCCGATCGCGCGCTCCTGTTGAGCCATCGGCTCCGTCGAAGACCGGCCACGCACGCGCGAGCAGCAAGCCGATCACCGGCATGGCAACCAGAGCCGCGAGCGCGAGCGCGGTCTTCACCTTGACGCCAAGGTGGAAATAGCCCATCGCCATGCCGAGGTCGCTGCCTGCGGTCAGCGCGCCGACCACCACCTGCGGCAACGCCATGAACGCGCCGCTTACCACCATCCAGAGCAGGAACAGGCGCCACGTAGCCGAGCGCACATCGGCAAAGGCGAGGAGCAATGCGCAAACCAGCGCGCTGATGCAGGTTGCGAGCGCACCCGTGCCCTGGAATAGCGCGACAAGCGGACTCGTGCCCTCCCATATCTGGTTGTTGTGATAGAGCGTAACGCTCAGCCCGGGCGTGAGCGCCTTGGGCAGCGCCAGGAAAAACTCCTGGATGAAGAACGTCAGGTTGAATGCCAGCACGTAGAGCAACATGGAGGCAAGCGATAGCCGAATATCCCACCGCCTCTTCGGCAGACGCGCGGCAGGCGCACGCTTGAGCCCTGCGATGCACAGCACCAGCGGCAAGACAACGAGGAGCGCCAGGGCGACGCCTGCGATCAACATCATCGAAAACTTCATTCGCAGCCACTCGTCGGAGGAGCGCCGGATTATACGTATCGTTCGACCGTGGCCCGGGCCAACCACCTGCTCCATCGCGACGAGCCGACCCACCTTCGCAGGAACCGTGCAATTGGAAGGCGGGTCAAGACCCGCCCTACAAAATTTCCGCCGGGAACCGTAGAGCGGGTTAGCCGCGCCGCCGCGTAACCCGTCGGCACGCGCGATTGGAAGGCGGGTCAAGACCCGCCCTACTTCCCCGATCCCAGCTTCTGCCGCAACTGCGCAATGTATTGCAGCTCGTTCTTCGACTTCTGGTCGTTCGGGTCGAGCTTCAGTGCCTTGTGGTAGACGGCTTCCGCTTCATCGAGGCGGTGCAATTCGGTGAGTGCGTAACCCTCGCCGCGCAGGGCGTGCGCAAGCTCGGCATTCTTCACGTCGGGAGGCGAGAATTCCGCGGCGCCTTCGGCCTGGCTGTAGAGGTCCAGCGCTTTCTCGTTGTCGTGCTGCATTTCGTAGGTGTAGCCCAGCTCCGACAGGTACAGGGAATTCGAGGGCGAGAGCGCGATCGCCTTGCGCAGCGCCGCCTGCGATTCCTCCAGCCGGCCGAGATCGGTCAGCGCGCTGCTTTCCTCGAAGTACGCATCGGCCCAGGTCTGCGGCAGGACGACCGCGCCCCGGTGATCCGCGGCTGCACCGGCGAGATAAAGGAAGGATTCCAGTTGATCGCGCGCGCAGTAATGGCGCTTGCCCTGCCCCCTGCCCGGTCCGTTCTCGTAATGCGCGATGACCCGCGTGATCGGACCGGCGATGGCTTCGCCCGGTCGGCCCGACTTGATCATCTTCATGGCCTGCGCAAGCAGTTGCTCTTGCATCTGATCCTCGTCGCTGAGCGGCACGGGGTCTTGCGGATTGGCATTGGGCGGTATCGAAATCTGCATTCCGGTGCTCGTCTGCTCCGCGGTTTGCGCGCCCGCGGTCCGCACGAACCCGGCGACGGCGAGCGCGCCCGTCGCGAGCAAGACGAAGACATTGCGCAGTGCGAACGGCTGCGTGCACTTCGCGCGTGAGCGGGTGGCCATGATTCCCCCTGAATCGTCGGCGTGTGGTGGGGCGAGTATCGTGCGGGTCCGCGGGTGGCGCAAACCCGTCACCGGTTTCGCAGGCCCGCCCAAGCCACCGGCTCTACCGGTTCAGGACGACGTGGGTGGCCAGCTCCGTCGCCCGGTGTTCGGTGACACGAAATCCGAGCGCGGGCAGGTCAATTCCCGCGAACATCGCCTCGCCCTGCCCGAGCACGACTGGCGACACCGCGAAATGCAGCTCGTCAATCAGGCCGGCGCGAAGGTATTGGCGCACCGTGTCCACGCCGCCGCCGATCTTCACGTCGCAACCGTCGGCTGCGCGTTTCGCTTGATCCAGCGCCGACTCGATGCCGTCGGTCACGAAGATGAAAGTGGTGCCGCCTTCCATCTTGATGGGATCGCGCGGATGGTGCGTCAGCACGAAGGTCGGCGCGTGGTACGGCGGATTGTCGCCCCACCAGCCTTTCCAGTTTTCGTCCGGCCAGGGGCCGCGGATCGGCCCGAACATGTTCCGGCCGAGGATGAAGGCACCGAATCCCTCCATCGAACGGCGCGCGTATTCTTCATCGACACCCTCCGAGCCGCCGTCCTTGCCGGTCATGGCGCGGAAGGTGCGCGTGTCGAGGACCATCGGTGCAATTCCATCCCGCGTTTGCCGAGGGGATTTTCGAGGCTCTGCCCGGGCCCCGCACCGAACCCGTCGAGCGAGATCGAGAAACCTGCCACGCGCACTCGCGTCATGACACCCTCCACCGCTTGTGATCACGACCGTTCCGCATTACCGGATCTCCACTTCCGCCTCGATCTCCACCGGAATGCCGAACGGCAGTTCGGCCATGCCCACTGCGCTGCGCGCGTGCGCGCCGGCCTCGTCGCCCCACAGTTGCAGGATCAAATCCGAGAAGCCGTTGATCACCGCCGGTTGCCGGATGAAACCCGGCGCGGAGTTGACCATGCCGAACGCGCGTACCCAGTTCGTGATGCGATCCAGGTCGCCGAGCTCCCGCTGCAGGCTGCCGAGCATGGACAGCGCGGTGAGCCGCGCGGCTTCGTAACCCTGCTCCACCGTGAGCTCGCGGCCGACCTTGCCGAACGGCCCGGCGACGGAACCGTCCGTCGCCTGCGGGCTGTGTCCGGAAATCAGCGCGCGATGGCCGAGCACGCGCACGAAGCGGAACGGCAACACGACGCCCGCCGGCGGCTTCACGGCGGGCGGAAGGGACAAACCCAGTTCGGCGAGGCGGGATTCGATCTTCGACATGCGCGGCTCCGCTGGTCGCGGGGATCATACGACGGCGGGGACGAAGGCACTGGGTCCCGGCTTGCGCCGGGATGACGGAAAGGGCAGGCACACGACAGGACAAAGACGCTGGGTCCCGGCTTGCGCCGGGATGACGGAAAGGGCAGCACACGACAGGACAAAGACGCTGGGTCCCGGCTTGCGCCGGGATGACGACAACGGGGTGCGCGAGTGATATTCCGGCGGGACGAAGGCACTGGGTCCCGGCTTGCGCCGGG
>DASSOQ010000111.1:0-18054 GCA_035700365.1 Rhodanobacteraceae bacterium
GGTGCTGGTGAACCAGATCGTCACGGGCATCTTCCTGACGATGTTCTACACCCCGACCGCCGCCGGCGCGTTCGACTCGGTGCAGTACATCATGCGCGACGTCAACTGGGGCTGGCTGGTCCGCTACATGCACACGACCGGGGCCTCGATGTTCTTCATCGTCATCTACCTGCACATGTTCCGCGGGCTGATGTACGGCTCGTTCAAGAAACCGCGCGAACTGGTCTGGCTGGTCGGCATGCTGATCTTCCTGGTGCTGATGGCCGAAGCCTTCATGGGCTACGTGCTGCCGTGGGGCAACATGTCGTTCTGGGGCGCCAAGGTGATCATTACCCTGTTCAGCGCGGTGCCGTGGTTCGGCCACACGCTGGTGACCTGGATCATGGGCACCTTCGTCCCGGGCGACCCCACCCTCAACCGCTTCTTCGCGCTGCACGTGGTGGCGCTGCCGCTGGTGCTGCTGCTGCTGGTGGTGCTGCACCTCGGTGCGCTGCACGAGGTGGGTTCCAACAACCCGGACGGCGTCGAGATCAAGAAGCACAAGAACCCGAAGGGTATCCCGCTGGACGGTATCCCGTTCCACCCGTACTACACGGTCAAGGACCTGGTCGGCGTGGGCGTGTTCCTGGTCATCTGCGCGGTGATCATCTTCTTCGCGCCCACCGTCGGGGGCTTCTTCCTCGAGCACGACAACTCGATCCCCGCGAATGACCTGGTGACGCCGGCCACGATCAAGCCGGTGTGGTACTTCACGCCGTTCTACGCGATCCTGCGGATGATCCCGAGCAAGGGGCTCGGAGTGCTCGCACTGGCCGCTTCGATCGTGGTGCTGTTCCTGGTGCCGTGGCTCGACCGCGGCGCGGTCAAGTCGATCCGCTACCGCGGCCTCGCCTACAAGATCGCGCTCGCGATCTTCGCGATCGTGTTCGTGCTGCTCGGGTGCATCGGCATGGACATGACGGCCGGCTGGATCGTCTCGATCTTCGGCCCCGATGCCGACATCACCACCATCGAGAACCTGTTCGGGCGGATCCTCGTGATCCTCTATTTCGCGTTCTTCGTGTTCCTCTGGGTTTACACGTTCTTCGGGCTGGAGAGGACCAAGTCGGTTCCGGAAAGGGTGACGACGCATGCATGACAAGACCACTTGCGCTTCCATGCGCGCGCTGACCGCAGTGCTGCTGGCGTTGCTGGTGGCGCTCGCCGCGCCCGCCGCCTTCGCCGAGGAAGGCGGTTTCCCGAATGCGAACGTCAACGTGCATGACCAGGCCTCGCTGCAGCGCGGCGCCCGGCTTTTCATGAACTACTGCGTTGGCTGCCACTCCCTCAAGTACATGCGCTATTCGCAGCTTGCCGAGGGCCTGGGGCTCACCGAGCAGCAGGTGATGGACAACCTGAACTTCACCGGCGCCAAGTTCGGCGAGCCGATCGTCTCGGCGATGCCCGAGGCCGATGCCGAAAAATGGTTCGGCAAGGCGCCGCCCGACCTTTCGCTGGAAGTCAGCGCCAAGGGCGCCGACTGGGTAGCCGCGTACCTGAAGTCGTTCTACCTCGATCCTTCCACGACCAGCGGCTGGAACAACACGGTGTTTCCGAACGTCGCCATGCCGTTCCCGCTGTGGCAGTTGCAGGGCGAGCAGGTGGCGGTGATGAATCCGCCCGCGAACGGCCAGCCGGGCACCGTGAAGGAGCTCAAGCTCGCGCAGGCCGGCAGCATGACCCCCGCCCAGTACGACCGGGCGGTGCGCGACCTCACAGCGTTCCTGGCGTACGTCTCCTCGCCGGACGAACTGGTGCGCAGCCGCATGGGCGCCTGGGTGGTGATTTATCTGGTACTTTTCACCCTGTTCGCGCTGGTGCTCAAGAAGGAATACTGGAAGGACGTGCATTGACAGCCGGCAAGCGCAGCCGGGAACGCGATGCCACCAGAACCGGGACGGCCGCGTCACCGGACCCACAAGGCCCACGGGGGACACTGGCATGATCCAAACCGCCCACACCCGCACCGTATTGACCCTGTTCACCGCGCCGGATGACGTGCAATCGCACCGCGTCCGGCTGGTGCTGGCCGCCAAGGGGGTGGTGTACGACCGCGTCGAGGTGCCGCCCGGCAAGCCGCACGACGAATTGCTTTCCATCAATCCCTACGGCGACACGCCGACCCTGCAGGACCGCGACCTGGTCCTGTACGAGCCCGACGTCGTGTGCGAATACATCGACGAACGCTATCCGCATCCGCCGCTGATGCCGGTCGATCCGCTGTCGCGCGCGCGCCTGCGGCTCGCCTGCGTCCGGATCGAACGCGACTGGGTTCCCGAAGTGGCCGCGATCAAGGCCGGCGGCCGCACCGCCGAACCGGCGCGCAAGCGCTTGCGAGAGCACCTCATGGCGGCGCTGCCGCTGTTCAAGGCCGCCAAGTTCTTCCTCAACCCCGAAATCAGCCTCGCCGACTGCCTGGTGGCGCCGGTGGTGTGGAGGCTGCCGTCGCTCGGCGTTTCGTTGCCGAGGGAAGCCAAGCCGATCATCGATTACGGCGAGCGCCTGTTCCGCAGCCAGGGCTTCGCGCGCAGCCTCACCTCCGACGAGCGTCTGCTGGGCGAGTTGTGACGCAAGCGCCCGCCATGACCTCGAACCGCCCGTACCTGCTTCGGGCGGTCCACGAGTGGATCTGCGACAATGGACTTACGCCCTACGTCGTCGTGGACGCGACGCAGCCCGGCATCCAGGTCCCGCCGCAGTCGGTGAGCGAGGGGCGGGTGGTCCTGAACCTCGCGCCACGCGCGGTGGCCCGGCTCGAGATCGGCAACGACGCGATCACTTTCATGGCGCGCTTCGGTGGCGTGAGCCACGCGGTCACGTTGCCGATCGCGGCCGTCCAGGCGATCTACGCGCGCGAAAACGGGCAGGGCATGCTGCTCGCGGAAGATGCGACGATCGCCACCGCGCCGATCGGGCAAACCGGCGAGCCGCAGCCGCCCGAGGCGGAGCCCCCGAGGCCCGCGAAGCCCGCGAGTCCGCTCCAGGCGGTGCCCGCATCGTCGCGCGACAAGCCGGCATCGGCAGATTCGGCCCCGCCGGGCAGCAGCCAGGGTCCCGACAAGCCGCGGCCCCGCGGCAAGCCCAACCTGCACGTCATCAAGTGACGACGGGACGCCGTCGTCCCGTGCCCGGGCGACATTCCGCGTGCAGGGGCCGGCGATCACCCTGCCGTTGATCGTGTTGCGGGAGCGGCCGTTGGCCGCGACCTCCGCGGCGTGGCGAAACCATCGGCCGCGGACATGCCCCGCTCCTCTCGGCGACGAACCCGTGGATACTGTATCCGGCGTCTAGTGCAGCGTCCGCCGCCTTCGATCCAGCGGCACGACGTTGTCCGGCGACTCGCCGCTGCGCGCAAGGGTGGCCGGCACGAAAGGCGACGTTGCCACGGGCGGCGCGCCGGCTGGCGGCTCCTGCGATGGCAGGCGGGTGGCCACGATTCGGTCCCCGAGCAGCGTGACGCTGGCGGTGCGGCGATCGTCGCCGCCGAAGCTGATGTCGAACCGGTATTCGCGCGTCACCTGCAAGGCGCCGCGGCGCCAGCGCGCGTGCAGGCGGTGCAGCCCGACGCTGTCATCGAGCAGTTGCAGGCCGTGGCGATCGCACAGCTGCCGCGCGTGCAGGATCGCACGCTCGCGCAGGCGCAGCACGTGGTACCAGGCCGCACCGAGCGCCATCAAACCCAGGAATGGCAACCAGATTTCCAGCACGTCGCGATTCTCCTGTGCCCGCCCGCGCGGCACGGTTCATCATGCCCGTACCGAGGCGGGAAAGACAGATGGGGGCGACGCGGGGCTATTTCACGCGTTCGACGCGCACGCTCTGGTTGCAGCCTTGCACGTACATCAGCCAACTGCCCAGGATCATCGGCTTGATCGTGACCTCGGGGTTGTCGACGTCGGGGCATGAATATGCACCGGATTCGGCCTGCTTCCACACCTGCCCGTTGTCCAGCGTGAACACGCTGTGGCCACCCCAGCCGCTGAAATGGCCGACCAGGTGCGTGGAGAACTTGTCGCGCGGCTGGGTCTCCGGATAGAACACCGGCTCGCCGCTCGCGCTGACCGTCCTGGTCTGCTCGTGCATGCGCAGCCAGTCGTCCAGGAATTGCAATTGCTGCGGCGTGAGCGTGTCGAGTCCGGCGGCCTTGAAATCGGCCGCGGACATGCGTTCCTCGAGCGAGGAAAATTGCTGCGCCATGACAGGCGTGGCGGTGATCAGCACGGCCAGTGCGGCCGGCAACATCAGTCGGATGCGCATGAGCGGCGATGATAGCAGTGACCCATGGCCATCGCACAGGGCCGGATGGCGCCCGATTGACTACACTGCCAAGCTTTCGACGACCTTTCCTCTGGCGCAT
Source organism: Rhodanobacteraceae bacterium (assembly GCA_035700365.1). Classification (GTDB taxonomy): domain Bacteria; phylum Pseudomonadota; class Gammaproteobacteria; order Xanthomonadales; family Rhodanobacteraceae; genus 66-474. The sequence continues at coordinate 4,397 of DASSOQ010000111.1, forward strand.
TTCTTCCCCGCGGCGCACCGATGAAGTCCCCTCCACCAGCACCTTGCGAACGCGCGCCCCCGGCGCCGGTGGACGGGTTGCCGGCCGCCGAACGGGCGCTGTTGGCGCAGACGGATGCCTTGCTGCGCGACCTCGACTGTGACGATGACACCCGTGCCGCCGCCGCATGGTATGCGGTCGCGCGCCTGCGGCCCGATGACTGGCGGGGCGCCATGCCGCGCGTCACCGCCGGCACGCGCAGGCTGGTGGAAGGCCAGCAACAGGCCGAACGGGTGTGGGCACTGCACGCCGCACGCGATGGCGGGGGCGGGAACGAGGGCCTGCGCCGGCTGCTGCTGGCGATCATCCGTGACCTGCGGGTCGTGTACCTGTTGCTGGCGCGCCAGTTGGCGGAAATGCGCGCGGCCGCGTCGCTGCCGGAGGCGCAACGCCGCGAACTCGCGCTGCGCACCCGCGACATCCACGGGCCGCTCGCCAACCGGCTCGGCATCGGTCAATGGAAATGGGAACTCGAAGACCTCGCATTCCGCTACCTGCAGCCTGAGCTTTACCACCGCATCGCAAGGCTGCTCGACGAGCGCCGCGCCGACCGCGAAGCGTGGATCGGCCGCTGCGTCGCCGAATTGCGCGAGGCCCTGGCCGCGCACGGGATCGCAGCCACGGTCAACGGCCGCGCCAAGCACATCTACTCGATCTGGCGGAAGATGCAGCGCAAGGGGATCGGCTTCGGCGACCTGTACGACATCCGCGCCCTGCGCGTGCTGACAGCCAGCGTGGCCGACTGCTACGCGGTACTCGGCGTGGTGCACGCGTTGTGGCCGATCATTCCGCAGGAGTTCGACGACTACATCGCGCGACCGAAGGGCAACCATTACCGTTCGCTGCACACCGCGGTGATCGGCCCGGGTGGCAAGACGCTCGAGGTGCAGATCCGCACTGAGGAAATGCACCGCGGCGCCGAACTCGGGGTCGCCGCGCACTGGCGCTACAAGGAGGGTGGGTCCGGCGACGACGCCTACGAGGCGCGCGTGGCCTGGATGCGCAAGTTGCTCGAGGCCCGCGCCGAAGGCGAGGACGACAGCGCGCTGCTGGCCGAACTGCGTTCGGAGCTTGCGGAGGACCGCGTTTACCTCCTGACGCCGAAGGGCGAGGTGATCGACCTGCAGGCCGGTGCCACGGTGCTCGACTTCGCATACCACGTGCACTCGATGGTCGGCCATCGCTGCCGGGGTGCGAAAGTCAACGGCCGCATCGTGCCGCTGACCCACCAGCCCGCGAGCGGCGACCGGATCGAGATCCTGACCGCGCGCGAGCCCACCCCCAGCCGTGACTGGCTGTCGCCGCAACTGGGCTATCTCAACACCGCGAGTGCGCGCGGGAAGGTACGTGCGTGGTTCCGGCGCGAGGATCTCGCGGCGAGCGTGGCGGCGGGCCGCCAGGTGCTGGAGCGTGAAGCGCGCCGGCTGGCGGTTCCCGACGAGGTCCTCGAGCGGTTGCCGGCAAGACTCGGGCGCAAGGGCCGCGACGACCTGCTGGTCGCGCTGGCGCTGGGCGAGATCGCCACGGCGCAATTGACCCGCGCGATGCTGGAAGCGCAGGCGCCCCCGCCGGCCGCGCCCGCGCCGCCGCCGCGACCGCCGCGCGCACCGGCCCAGCCGGGTTCGCTCACGGTCGAGGGAATCGGCAACCTGCTGACCAGCCTCGCGCGTTGCTGCCGGCCGCTGCCCGGCGACGAGGTCACCGGTTATGTGACCCGCGACCGCGGCGTCACCGTGCACCGCGCCGACTGCGTGGCGCTGGCGCGATCGCGGGAGCGCAACCCGGAACGCGTGATCGAAGTGCGCTGGGAGAGCGCGCCGGACCGCGCCTATGAAGTCTCGATCGCGGTGGTCGGCTACGATCGTCGTGACCTGCAGCGCGATGTCACCAACGTCATCACCAACAGCGGAGCGCGGATCGTCGCCTCCGAAACCCGCAGCGATCGCGACGTCGGCGAAATCGCCATGCACTTCGCACTGCGGGTGCGCGACTACGGGGACTTGTCGGCGCTGCTGGCGAAGCTCGGCGCCGTGGCCAACGTGACGGACGTGCGCCGGCTGGCCGGCGGCTGAATGGCGCCTCCGCGACGCCGGGAGGCGCTCTACGGTCGAATGCTAAGATGACGGCGTTTTGCGCGCGCTCCCGGCAGCGCCGGAACCGGCGCACGCCGTCGTGGTCCCACGGGCGTCGGACAGCTCGAGAGATTGGAACGCCGGAGTGCGCTTCGGCGACGGATTGGCATGAACGGACGGCAGGATTCAAACGGCAACCCGCGCCGCACGGAACCGGTCCTCGGCAACCTCGACCAGCTCGATGCCGGCGAGGATCGCCGTGGTGCGCGGCCGGCACGGCGGCCGCCCCCGGCAACGCCTCCCATCGCAGCCAAGCCGCCGCGTGGACCGGAGCGGCGCAGCCGCCGCGGATGGTGGATCGCGCTCGTCGTCGCCGTGGTCCTGGCCGGCGCCGGCGCGTGGGCCTTCACGAACCAGGCAACGCTGCGCGGGCTGCTGCCGCAAACCCAGTTGAACACCCTGTTGACGCGTGGCGACGACGCGCTGGCGGCCGGCAAGTTGACCGGCGGCCCCGACAGCGCGCGCGAACTGTACGAAGCCGCGCGCGTGCTTGACCCCGACAACGAACGGGCGCTGGCGGGCTTGCAGAAGGTCGGCAACGAGGAACTCGAAAGGGCGCTGAAGGCCCTGAAACGACACGACTACGCCAGCGCGCGCAGCGACCTCGAGCAGGCGCGCAGCCTGCTGGGCGGCGGCACCGGCGTGGAAGCCGTGGACAACGAACTGGCCAAGGCGGTCCTGCACGACGCCAACATCAACCAGCTCATTTCGCAGGCGCGCGCCGCGCTGGCGAACGGGCGCATCGAAGGCCACAGCGGTGCCGCGGCGCTGTTCGGCAAGGTGCTGGCGGGCGATCCGCAAAACAGTGTGGCGCGCCACGGCATGGAACAGGTGGGGGATGTTCTCGCGACGCGGGTCCAGACCCAGCTCGGCGATGGCGATCGCGCCGCGGCGCGGAAGACCTTGACGACCCTGGCCGGGCTTTTGCCCCGCTATTCGCAGTTGCCGACCCTGCGTGCGGCGGTCGCCGCGGCCGATCGCGCCGCGGACACGCAACGCGATCAGTACCTCGCGCACGGTGAGGCCGACCTGCGCGCCGGCAAGATCACCGGCGACGGCAGCGACAACGCGGAGGCGCAGTTCAAGGCCGCACTGGCCGTCGATCCCGGCAACGCGAAGGCCCAGGAGGGCCTGGGCGAGGTCGCGCAGGCCCTGGTCGTGCAAGCGAACGCCGCCATCGACGCCGGACACCCGCGGGAAGCCGAGGCGCTGCTCGGCCACGCCGCTGCCCTGGCGCCGAAGTCCACGGACGTGGCCGCCGCCCGCTCGCGCCTCGACGCCGGCCCCCCGCAGGTGCCGGAGTCGGATTCTTCCGGCGCCGGCGCGACGACGGCAGTGACGCCGGCCGACTCGGCCAGGGTCGCGCGGCTGGTGGCGCGCGCCCGGGCGGCGGCGCAAAAGGGCGACATCATGCTGCCGCCCGGCGACAGCGCCTACGACTTGTATCGCGCCGCGCTCGGCATCGACGGCGACAGTGCGCAGGCCCAGGCAGGCCTGCGGGCGTTGCCGAGGATCACCCGCGACCAGTTCAACCAGGCGCTCGGGAGCGGCGATCTCGAGCATGCCCATGACATGTTGGCGACGCTGGAACAGCTCGATCCGGGCGAACCCGCGGCGGATGCGATGCGGCATCGGCTCGGCAGCGCATGGCTCGATCGTGCCGGGCACGATGCGCGCCTGGGGCGTCCGGCAGCGGCGCGCACGGCGCTGGAAGAGGCGCGGCAACTGGTGCCGGAGGATCCGCGTATCGGCGCGATTGGCGCCATGATCGATGGCGATCATCCCTGACTGCTGCGGTGCCGGGCGAGTGGTTGGCGAGCGGGTCGACGCTGCTCGTTGATGCATCTTTCGAGGCGGGTGGACGCGATAATGTTCCTTGCTGGCGTGGATCGGCGTTGATCCGTGCCGGGGACCGATCCCGGTCGGCAAAGGCGCTCTTGCTTATACTTCCACGGCAGTTCCTGGGTGGATCGGTGGGGGAAGGTCGCGACATGGATGACTGGCGCGCTGGGACGGTACTGGTTACGGGTGCCAGCAGCCAGATCGGCTGTTTCCTGCTTCCGGGACTCGCGCGCATGAAGGTGCGCGTCCTCGCGCTGTCGCGTACGCCGCAACAGCCGGTCGCCGGCGTGGACTGGCTGCAGGGCGCATTGCCGGATCCGCCGGTCCGGGCCGCCGCGGCGCATTCGATCTGTTCGTTCGGCCCCATCGATGCGTTGGCCACCTGGATCGCGACGGGCGCGGCCCCCGGCCTCGAACGGGTCGTGGCAACCAGCTCGATGAGCGCGGAAAGCAAGCAGGCGTCACCTGTCGCGGCGGAGCGCGAGGTGTCGCGCCGCCTGCGTGATGGCGAAGCGGCGCTCGCACGAACGTGTGAGCAACGGGGGGTCGAGTGGACGATCCTGCGGCCGACGCTGATCTATGGCGCCGGGCGCGACCGAAGCCTGACGCCGCTGGCGCGACGGGCGGCCCGCTGGCGGATGTTCGGACTGCCCGCGGGATCGGGGCTGCGCCAACCGGTCCATGCCGCCGATGTCGCGACCGCGGTGTTGCGCGCGCTCGATGGCGGTGCCGCGGGGCGGGTTGTTCCGATCGGCGGCGGGGAACGCATCACTGCCCGCGCGATGTTCGAACGGGTGCGCGCGAGCCTCCCGGTGCGCACCTGTCCGGTGAGGATTCCCGCGCCGGTGGTGCGGTTGGGCACGCGCCTGGTGCCGGCGTTGCGCGGCCCGTTGATGCGCCTGGAGCAGGACCTGGTCGCCGACAATGGCGATCTCGAGCGCCTGCTGGGCGTGCACCCGCGCGGGTTTGCCCCGGATCGCGATTGCTGGAACTGAGCGATCGGTCGCCGTGGACGGCGGGACGGTTGGCGGGGGCTTGTCCGCCGGTGACGGGTTCCAGAAGCTCCTTGTCCGGGTTGATCGCGTCGAGCCCCTGCCCACCCATTGCGGGGTTTTGCAAGCGTGCGTCGTCCGGCCGCCGCCGCGCCTCGACTACAATGCGCGCGGGGAGAAGCCTATATGGACATGAACATCGAGCCCGCGAGGATCCGGGAAATCGCTGCGGAATTCCGGCGGCAGAAGCCGTACGGCTACGCGGCGGTCGGGGGGCTGTTCGACCGTGCGCTCCTCGTCGGCGTCGCAAGGGAGGTCGACGCGCACCTCGACCGTTGCGCCCGGGAGCCGGAGATCTATGCCTCCCATCGCAAGTACCGGTTGTCCCGGCTCGAGGACATGCCGGGGCAGACGCGCGACTTCATCGCGTACCTCAATTCCCCGCCGTTCCTGTCCATCCTTTCCGAGATCACGGGAATCGCGGACCTTCGCCCGGATCCGGAGCTGCGCGGCGGCGGGATCCACGCGATCGGCCGGGGTGGTTTCCTCAAGGTCCACACCGATTTCAATTGGCACCGCGGACTCTCGATGCACCGCAGGTTGAACCTGCTCGTGTACCTCAACGACCACTGGCGACCGGACTGGCAGGGCAACATCGAACTCTGGAGCGAGGACGCGAAACGCAGGGTCTTTTCGCTGTCGCCGGAACTCGGGAACGCGCTGCTGTTCGAAACCAACGACGTCTCCTACCACGGCCATCCGGATCCGCTCGCGTGCCCCGAAGGCACATTCCGGAAGTCGCTCGCGCTGTACTACTACAGCCCCACCCGGCCGGATGCCGGCGTCGTGTTCGGCAAGACCGAGATGACGAATTTCGTGGAGCGGCCCTCGGAAAAGTTCGTGACGGACAAGTCGCGGCGGCTTCGGCACAAGCTGCAGCTCCGCGTGAAGAAGATCGCCCATTCGCTGAAACCGCGCCGCCATGCGTGAGCGCGGCGTCCTGATGCGGCCGCCGAGGTGGCCACGGTGGCGCGGCATGGCGTTGCCGGGTTCCCCATTCCGATGCGCAATCGCCGCGCGTTGCCGCGGCCTTGGTCGGGTGCCGCGTGTCTGAGGATCTGGACGGCCCGGCAGCGCCAGACCCTTCCGTCGTCGCGGTGCTGGTCAGCCATCGCCCCGATCTCGCGCTGCTCCGCGCATCGCTGGACGCGCTCGCGGCGCAGGCCGGCTGGGTGGTGGTGGTGGACAACGCCAGCCCCGGCTCGGGCGTGCGCGGGATCTGCGCCGCATATCGCAACGTCGAGTTGGTGCCGTTGCCGGAGAACCGCGGACTCGCGGCCGCGTTGAACGAAGGCATCGCGCACGCCCGTGCCCGGTCAGGGGTTTCGCACGTGCTGCTGATGGACCAGGACAGCGTGCCCGAAGCCGGCATGGTGGACGCCTTGAAGCGCGTCATGGATCGACTCGCGGAAACCCGCAAGGTGGCGGCCGTCGGCCCCCGTTTCCGCGATCCGCGCGAGGCTTCGGACGCACCGTTCGTGCGCATCCGTTTCCCGGTCAATCGGCAACTGCTTTGCGATGGCGACCGGGCGGAAGTCGCCTGCGACTTCCTGATTACCTCCGGCTCGTTGATCCCGCTGGCGGTACTGCACGCGGTCGGCGGAATGGAGGAGGGACTGTTCATCGACAACATCGACCTGGAATGGTGCTTTCGTGCGGTGGACCGCGGCTACGAGTTGTTCGGGGTTTGTGACGCGCGGATGCTCCATCACCATGGCGCCGAGCGGCAGCGCGTGCCCGGCCTGCCGCGCGGCATCGTCGTGCACACGCCGCGACGGCTGTTCTACATGATGCGCAATCGCGTGCTGCTGTACCGGCGCGCGTACACCCCGAAACGCTGGGTCGCCCAGGACCTGCCGCGGGTCATCGTCAAGTTGTTGTTGTTCTCGCTGCTGGTGCCGCCGCGGCGCGCGAACCTGCGCTGCATGTTGCGCGGACTGCGCGCCGGCGTTCGCGGACGCACCGGCGCGTTGCCCGGCGACATCGAACCTGGTGATCGCGGCGCGTAGAGCGGACGGCGTCCGCCGGTTTCGGCGCGCAATGCCCGCCTACGACTTGCGAAATCAATAGGGAAACGAAAGCACTGGACGCGGATCAGAGCGGATGAACACGGATACAGCTTTTATCCGCTCTTATCCGCGTGAATCCGTGTCGAATAGCTCTTTCTGCGTTTGCCGGACCCGTCCAGGTGCCAGTGTCGCGGGCGCGCGACGCGCGGAGCGAAAAGCTAGCCGCGCAGCAGCCTGCGCACGCGCCGCCGCAACGCCGGCAGCGCGTCGGTTTCGAACCAGGAGTGGCGCTGGAACCATGCGGTGTTGCGTGGGCTCGGATGCGGCAGTGGCAACATCCCGCTGCCGAGATACTCACGCCACGCCTCGCAGGTTTCGGTAAGGGTCGCCTTGCGCCGGCTGCCGAGCATGCCGCGGATCGCGTGGCCGCCAATCGCCAGTGTCAACCGGACGTTCGTCAGTCGCGGCAGCAACTGCGGATGCCAGAGCGGCGCGCATTCGGGGCGCGGCGGCAGGTCGCCGGATGGACCCTTGCCCGGATAGCAGAAACCCATCGGCACGATCGCGACGCGGCGTGGATCGTAGAACGTGTCAGTGTCGATGCCGAGCCAGCCGCGCAACTTCTCGCCGCTCTTGTCGTTGAACGGGATGCCGGTGCCGTGCACCTTGCGCCCCGGTGCCTGGCTCACGATCAGGAGGCGTGCTTCGGGGTGCGCCTGCAGCACCGGCCGGCAGCCGTGCGGCAGGTGGCGCTCGCACACGCGGCAGGCGCGGATGCGGGCCATCAACTGGTCGAAGGTTTCGGTCACTGCGAGAACACGAGGCGGCGGAGAGACGGGGAAACGGGGAGACGGGAAGACGGAGAGACAAAAAACGCGGTGTTTCGTTTTCCCGTCCAGCTCGCGCAGCGAGCGTCGTCTCATCGACTTTGCACCCTCATCCGCTCGCCGATCCGTGCACAACGGTACCGGGTCCCTGGGGCGCCGTCGTCGAAGTCCGGGCTGCGGGAGCCGGATGCGCCGGTCCCTGGTCCCCGGTCCCTGGGCCGGTCGCCTCCGGCAGCAGCTTCCCCGGATTCAGGATGTGCTCCGGATCGAACAGGTTCTTCAGCTCGCGCATCATCGCCAGTGCGCCCGCGCCCACCGCCCGGGGCATGAAGTCGCGTTTGGCGATACCGATGCCGTGCTCGCCGGACAGCGTTCCGTCGAGTTCGATCACCTTCTCGAACACCAATGGCAACGCCTGTTCCGCGCGCGCACGTTCCTGCGGATCCCGCGGCAGCAGGTTCACGTGCAGGTTGCCGTTGCCGGCGTGCCCGAAATTGACGATCGGGATGCGGAACTCCGCGGCGATGCCCTGCAGCCGTGCGACCAGCTCGGGAATGCGGCTGACCGGCACCACCACGTCTTCGTTGATCTTGTCTTCGCTGATGCTGCGCAGCGCGGGCGATAGCGCCTTGCGCGCCGCCCACAGCGTCGCCGCCTCGTCGTCATCGCGGGCGCTGCGCAGCTCGACCAGTCCCTCGCCGGAAGCCGCCTGTTCGATCGCCGCCTGCGCAGCGTCCAGTGCATCGGGCTCGCCATCGACTTCGATCAGGAGCAGCGCATTGGCTCCGGCCGGCGCCTCGGCGCCGCGCTCGCGCACGAGCCGGAGTGCGGCGTCGTCCATGAATTCAAGTGCGCACGGCGTCACGGGTTGCGCCATGATCCGTGCCACCGCGTCGGCGGCCGCCTGGATGCCATCGTAGGCCGCGCGCAGCGTGCGGACGGCGGTGGGCTTGGGCGTCAGCTTCAGCGTCGCTTCCGTGATCAGCGCCAGGGTGCCTTCCGAGCCGACGATGATGCGCGTCAGGTCGTATCCCGTCGCACCCTTCGTGGTGTGCGTGCCGCTGCGAAACGAGGTGCCGTTGCCGGCCACTGCACGCAGCCCCAGGATGTTGTCGCGGCTGGCGCCATACTTCACGGTGTGCGGGCCACCGGCATTGCACGCGAGGTTGCCGCCGATGGTGCAATACGGCGCGGAGGTGGGGTCGGGCGGCCAGAACAGTCCGTGCGCGGCGAGCGCAGTCTGCAGGTCGGCGTTCAGCACCCCGGGTTCGACCACCGCGAGACGGTCACCCGGCTCGATCCTGACGATCCGGTTCATGCGCTCGAAGCTCGCGACCACGCCGCCTGCGAGCGGCACCGTCGCGCCGGTGGTGTTGGTGCCGCGGCCCCGGGCCGTCAGCGGCATCCGGTGCCGACGGCAGGCGACGACCAGCGCGGCAACCTGGTCGTGGCTGGCCGGGAACGCCACCGCGTCGGGCAACGCCTCGCGCCGCGAATTGTCGTAGCCGTAGGCGGCGCGGGTGCCCTCGTCCAGCGCCAGCGCATCGGCGGGAAAAATCTCGCGGATATCGTCGATGAAAGCAGCCGGCAGGTTCATCGCAACAGTTTACGCCATGCCTCCCGGTCCTCACTGACGGCTGTCAAGCGCCCGCTACGAAGCGGCCGTCGTGGAAAGCCAGGCCATGGATGGCCGTTCCGGTGCTGGTCGATCAAAGCCCTTTGCACGTTGCGGAAGACGTCTGCAAAGCAGCGATCAGGGACGATCGCACAATCACTAGTCCGTATATTCGAAGACCTGCACGACCTTGTTGACCCCGGCGACATTGCGCGCGACATCCACCACGGCGTCGGCTTCCCGATGGCTGACCAGTCCCATCAGGTACACGTTCCCGTGCGCGGTGCTGATCTTGACACGGCCCGGATCGAATCCCGGCAGGTCGACGTGCAGGAGTGCGGTCTTGACGCGCGCCGTCAGCGAGGCATCCAGCGCCGAACGGCCCACCGACTGCAGCGGCATCACGTCGACGAGGTTGACCACCCGCCGCACGCCCTCGTAGCCCGTGACGTCCGCCTCGGCGCGCTGCTTGACCTGCTCGGTGCTGGCTTCGCCGATCAGGAGCAGCACGCCGTTGTAGACGTTGGTGCCGATGTGGGCGCGACCGTCCAGTTCGCGGTCATTGTCCAGTGCGCGCTGCGCGGTGATCTGCACGTTGCGGTCGTTGAGCACCCGGTTGAAGCCGCGGCGCGGGGTGAACACGCTGCAGGCGGACACCAGGCAAACGAGTGCGAGCGTGGTGGTGAGGAGAAGGGTCTTGCGCATGTCTTCGCTTCCAGTCAGCAGATTTCGAACGCGGCACGGTGCCAGGCGTGGCTGGGCGCATCCGCGCGACCGTCGAACGCTACCACATCGAACCTGCAGGGCATCGAGGCGAGCCGCGGATGCGCCTGCAGGAAACCCTGCGCCGCGCGGGTGAGCTTGCCGCGCTTGGCCGGACCGACCGACGCCGCGCCGCCGCCGAATCGCGTGTGGTGCCGGTAGCGCACTTCGACGAAAACGAGCGTGTCGCCGTCGCGCATCACCAGGTCCAGTTCGCCAAAGCGGGTTCGCCAATTGCGTTCGACCAGTTCCAGGCCCGCGCGTTCCAGGGCATCCAGCGCGCGTTGCTCGAAACGCGCCCCGACGCCGCCCGGTGTCATGGTCCGGTCGGGATGTCGGCCGCGGCGGGTTGCTCTTCCAGTCCGGCGGCGAGGGGCCGCGCGATGCCGTCCTGGAACTGCACCCAGATCGGCGTGCGCTGCACGTGGCCGAAGGCGTCCATCGTCAACTGGCCGGTCGCGCCCGCCACGTAACTTCCGGGGTGGGTGCGCAGCCAGCCGAGATACGGCAACAGCGCATAGGCATCCATTCCGAATCCGAACAGCCGCGCCGCCGGGCCATCGGCGGTCGTCAACAGCGACGCCAGCGTGGCGTGGTCGGGCAAGCCGGCCTGGGCATCGAACAGCCACGGTTGGTCGCAGAACTGCACGCCGTCGAGGTCGCCGTTGGCGGTCGCGTCCTCGGTGCCGCTGTAGACCATGGAGGTCCCGAAGACCGGCAGCGTCGAGCGCGCCAGCCGGAGTTGCGGCAGCAGCAGGCGCGCCTGCTCGGGCCGCAGCAAGACCACGATGCCGGTTTCGGATCCCGATCCCGCCAGCGCAGCCTGGATCTGGTCGGCGAAGTCCACGTCCCCCGGTTGCAGGACGATGGCGTTCGCGATCACGCCCCCGAGGCTCTCGAACTGGGTCTTGAAGGCATCGAAGCTGCGCGAGGCGGTGTCGTCGATGCCGCGGAACACGATCGCGGCGTGCAGCCCAAGCGTGATCATGCGCGCGGCCAGTTGCGCGCCCTCCGCTTCCGGCAGCAACGCGAATTCGATGCTGCCGGCCGGCGTGGGGACGTTGCCCTGGGCATGGTTCAGCGCCAGCACCGGTACCGGCAGCGCGCCCTGCGCGAAGACCGCGGCAACCGCGCTGCGCGCGAGCGGCCCGACCACGAGTTCCGCACCGTCCGCGACCGCCTGCCGGTACGCGGTCGCGGCGCCGTCCGCCGTTGCCCCGGTGTCGTAGACCTTGATCACCGGCCGCTGTTCACGCGTGACCGGGGTGTGGAAATAGGCGGTGAAAAATCCGTCGCGTACCGCCGCGCCCGCCGTCGCCACCGGCCCCGTTGCGGGCAACAGCAGCGCCACCCTGGAGGGCATCGCGTACCCCTGCGGTGGCATCGAGGCCGCCGTCAGTGTTCCGACCGGCTGGTTCGGTTGCGGCAGGGCGAGTGGCATTGCCTTGCCCGCTTGCCGAAGCGCCTGGCCCACGAACGGCTTCAACGGATCGCTGTCCGCGAGGGATGCATACAGTGGCGTCAACCGTTCGTTGCCCATGCCCGCCAGGATCGAGACCACCTGCTGGTGGTTGCCGGCTTGCGCGGCGGGCGGCAGCAAGGCATTGCGTTGCACCAATGCACGGGCCGCGGCAAGACGATCGCCGGTGGCAAGATGGGCGCGCACCTGGACGCCGAGCGCATGCTGCTGGATTTCCGGCGGCAGGCCGGCGGGCAGGTTAGCCAGTTGCTTCAGTGCGGCATCGGGGTGGCCGCCTAGCAGCGCGACCTCCGCGGACAGCACGCGATAGCGGGCGTCTTCGGCGGGCGGGAGTCCGTGGGGATCGACCCGTCGCAGCAGGGCCGCCGCCTGCCCGATTTGCCCGAGCGAACGGTAGCTCGCGGCGGCGGCCAGCGTCGCGCGGTCGCGGATCGCGGGATCGCTGTTGGCGGCATCGAGGAACGCACGGGCCGCGTCCCGGAAGTTGCCGGATCGATACAGTTCCTGCGCATGCGTGTACTGCGCCTGTGCCTGCGGGCTGGCGGCCGGCGCCGACGGACCGACCGTGGCGCAGCCGCCGGTCAGCAGCAGTGCCGCGACGAGCAGGACGGCGTACGCGAAGTGGTCGATCCGGTGCATTTGGTTCCCTGCGCTCTTGGCGCGCCGGCTTCTGGAAAGAGCAAGTTTCGGCGATGATAACGGATCGTGCGGGAATCCCGGGACTCCATCATGAACGCGGACAAGGCGGGAACCCTGTGGGTCGTCGCCACGCCGATCGGCAACCTCGGTGACCTGTCCGACCGTGCGCGCGAGGTATTGCGAGGCGTCGCGGTGGTCGCCGCGGAAGACACGCGCCACACCCGGCCCTTGCTCGAGCACTTCGGGATCGCGACGCCGCTGACGGCGTTGCACCAGCACAACGAACACGCGGCGGTGCCTGCGTTGCTCGCGAGGCTGCGGGCCGGCGAGGACGTGGCGCTGGTATCCGACGCCGGCACGCCGCTCGTCAGCGATCCGGGATTCCGCGTGGTGCGTGCGGCGCGCCAAAGCGGCCTGCGGGTGTCGCCGGTTCCCGGTGCCTGCGCTGCCATCGCAGCGCTTTCGGTGGCGGGACTTCCGAGCGACCGCTTCGTGTTCGAAGGGTTCCTACCGGCCAAGCGTGCGGCGCGCCGCGCGCGCCTCCGCGAACTGGCCGGCGAAGTCCGCACGCTGGTGTTCTACGAGTCCTCGCATCGGATCGCCGAATGCTGCGCCGATCTCGCCGAGACGTTCGGAGCGGAACGCGAGGCGGCCCTGCTTCGCGAGATCACCAAGTTGCACGAGACCCATCTCGGGATGACGCTCGGCGACATCGCCGCACGCGTCGCGGATGATTCCGAACAGCGACTGGGCGAATTCGTGTTGGTGGTCGCCGGGCGCGGGGAAGACGCCGATGCGAAGCTCGCCGAGGGACAGCGCGTCTACGCGCTCCTGCGGGCCGAACTGCCGCCTGCGCAGGCCGCCAAGCTCGCCGCTGCGATCAGCGGTGCGCCGCGCAAGGCGCTTTACGGCAGCGGTAGTGGAGGGCTGTGAAGAGACGGTGAAACGGGGAGACGGGAGAAGGGAAACACGAGCGGTGGGCCTGGTATTCGTCCTTTCGTTCAAGCCCGCGTAGCGGGCGTCGTCTCCACCTCTTTCGTGCGCCCCGACTATACTTGCCCCCGGAGTCGGCCGGACAGTCGCGTCGTCCTTCGGGATGCCGAGGAAAGTCCGGGCTCCGCAGGGCAAGGTGCCAGGTAACGCCTGGGCGGCGCGAGCCGACGGAAAGTGCAACAGAGAGCAGACCGCCTAAGCCGAAAGGCCGGCAAGGGTGAAACGGTGGGGTAAGAGCCCACCGCGAGTCGGGCAACCGACCGGCACG
>DASSOQ010000112.1:0-6374 GCA_035700365.1 Rhodanobacteraceae bacterium
TTCTTTGCCGGCAACTACAACGAGTACGAAGCCGACAAGAAGCGCCGCCTCGGCGAGGAAGCCGCGCAGCCGCACCGGGTGAAGTACAAGAAGCTGGCGTAGATTCAAGACCCGGGATTCGGGACTCGGGAGAGTCCAAAAATGCCTGTCGTCATTCCGGCTTGCACCGGAATGACGAACGATTCAAATTGCCCGACCCATACAGCGGCGGACAGTGTCTTCCCTACAAAAGCTGCAGCAGCGCGGAGCCGTCGATGGATTTCATGCCAATGCTGCGACAAGCCTGGCAGCGCAACGATTCACTGGTGTGCGTGGGCCTGGACCCCGAACCCGCGCGCTTCCCCGCGCACCTTCGCGAAGACCCGGACGCGGTGTTCGCGTTCTGCGCCGCGATCGTCGACGCCACGGCCAACCTGGTGTGCGCCTTCAAGCCCCAGATCGCGCACTTCGCGGCGCTCGGCGCCGAGGATGCGCTGCAGCGGCTGATCGCACACATCCACGCCCGGCATGCCGGCGTCCCGGTGATCCTCGACGCCAAGCGCGGCGATATCGGATCGACTGCCAGGCACTACGCCGAGGAAGCATTCGACCGCTACCGGGCCGACGCGGTGACGCTGAATCCCTACCTCGGACGTGATTCGGTGCAACCGTTCCTCGACCGCGCCGACAAGGGCGTGATCCTGCTGTGCCGCACGTCGAACCCCGGCGGCGCGGACTTCCAGAACCTGGCCGTGCACGACGGCGAGGGCCGGTCGCTGCCCTTGTACCAGCACATCGCCGCGACGATTGCACGGGACTGGAACGCGCACGGCAACTGTGCGCTGGTGACCGGCGCGACCTTCCCCGAGGAACTCGGCGCCGTGCGCGCGCTGGTCGGCAACATGCCCCTGTTGGTACCGGGCGTCGGCGCACAGGGCGGCGACGTGGCTGCAGTGCTTGCCGTGGGCGCGCTCGCGGACGGCACCGGACTGATCGTGAGCTCCTCGCGCGCGATCCTGTATGCGGACGGCGGTCCCGAATTCGGGGAAGCCGCACGGGCTGCGGCGACGGCGTTGCGCGATGCGATCAATCGCCATCGCCCGCGTGCCGCTACGCGTTCCTGAGCCGCGCGTACCATTGGTTGGGTTGATCCCGGAACTTGTTCCGGGAGAAGCCCAACAATCGAAAGCGGGAAGGAACGCGACACGGTGACGTATGGAATGAGCCGAGCCCCGCGTTGGGCTCCGCTGCGCTCAGCACCAACCTGCAAGAGCGACCCGGCAGGAACCCCTCAAAGCTGGGAGAAGATTTCCTGCATCGCAGAATCGTTGCGCTTGTAGTTCGGTCCCGCCTGCTCGAAGTGTTCGTCGAGCACTTCCAGATCATCGATCTTCGCCACGTCGAACAGCGGCTCGGCTTGCGTCCCGCCTTCGAGCTGGTGTGCACGCAGCAACTCGGTGCCACGGTGACCGATGCCGTGGCATTGCGGTTCCACGAGACGCACGACGCCGTGGTAGACGAAGCGCAGGCGGCGCCTTTCCCGGATGGCTCGATCGAAGGGGTGCATGGCTGCGGATGAGTTTCCCGCTCGCCTGCGTCGCCTGCAACAACCGAGTGCTACATTGCGCGTACCGGGACGACGCGGATTCAGGGTTGCCGAAGCGATGCCTTCCTCGCACGCCACCACCGACCTTTCGCGTCGCCGCCTGCTGCAGGCGGCCGCCATTTCGCTCGCGGCCATCGCGACGGGCACCGCGCGAGCGCTCACCACGCCTGCAGCCCGGCGCTCGCCCCGGGAGTCGAAGCTCGTCCTGCTCGGTACCGCCGGAGGCCCGACGCCGAAACGGGACCGCTCCGCACCCGCCAATGCGATCGTGATCGGCGATGACGTTTACGTGATCGACTGCGGCGACGGTGTGGCACGTCAGATGGTCAAAGCCAGCCTCGACCTCAAGCGAATCCGCGACGTATTCATCACCCATCAGCACTCGGACCACAACGCCGACTACGGAAATCTCCTGTTGCTGGCATGGGAAACCGGTTTGCACCAACCCGTGAACACGTACGGGCCGCCGCCCCTGAAGCGGATGACCGAGCTGTTCCTGGAAATGCAGGCGTACGACATCCACGTTCGCGAGAAGGACGAGGGCCGCCCGCCACTCGACAAGCTGTTCGTGCCCCACGAAATCACCCAGGGCGGGCCCGTGATGCACGACCACAACGTCAAGGTCACGGCGGCGCTGGTGCATCACCCACTGGTGAAGCCCGCCTTCGCCTACCGCTTCGATTGCCCCGACCGATCGATCGTGTTTTCCGGCGACACCAGCCCGAGCGGGAATCTGGTCCAACTGGCGCGCGGCGCCGACATCCTGGTGCACGAGGTGATGGACCTGCGCTTGATCGGTCGCGCGCTGGAATTCGATCCGCGCGCCAGAACCCTGCGCAAGCATCTCCTCGCGTCCCACACCCCGATGACCGAGGTCGGACGGATCGCGACCGAAGCCGGCGTGAAGACGCTGGTCCTGAACCATTTCGTGCCCGGGATCGTGCCGATCCCCGATGACATCTGGTATGACGCGGTGAAGCCGCACTTCAAGGGACGCGTGATCGTGGGCCGCGACCTGATGGTGCTTTGATGGACGCGGCGGTCAACCGCGGAGGACCATCGGCGGTGAAGGCGGCGCGGATATGCGGCGGCGGCGCGCCCAATCGATCGGCGCCACCGGGCCGACGCCGAACACCCAGGCGACAGCCCCGGCCAACTGGACGACACCGGCGACCACGAACGGGACCATGAAGCTGCCGGTATGGTCGACCAGAATGCCGGTCAGGAACGGCGCGACCAGTCCCGGCGCGTTGCCGATCGCCACCTGGATGCCGACCCACCGGCCCGCCGCGTCCGCGCCCGCCAACGATTGCGCCACGGCAAACAGGTTCGGCGCGACCAGGCCGAATGCCGCGCAGGTGAGCAGCAACAGGAGGACCGAGATATTCGCGCTTGCCATCGCGCAACCGGTCACGAATATCGTCGCGAGCACATAGCCGCCGGCGAGGCAGGTTTTCCGCACCCGCGTTGCCGATCCGCCGGCCGCGATCATCCGATCCGCGACCCGGCCAGTCACCAGCGAAGAAAGCGCCATCAGCAGGTAGGCGCTGCCACCGATCGTCGCCATCTGCGCCAGCGACCAGCCGCGGTCGTGCACCAGGTAGTACGGAATCCAGGACAACACGAAGCTGTAGGCATAGTTCCCGCAGAAGTGGCCGATGCTGGCACCCCACAGCGACCGCTCACGCAGGATCGCGAACGTGTCCGGCGCGGCCGCGGACGCCGCTGGATGCCGCTCCACCAGCCTTGGCCGCACCAGAGCAAGCCACGGCAAGAGCCACGCCACGCTGGCGAGGCCGAACCCGATGAAGAACGCGCGCCAACCGATGGCAGCGATCAGCATCCCGCCGAAGAAGACGCCGAACGCGGGCCCGCAGGCCAGTCCCGCCAGTACCACGCCATTGGCGGTGCCGCGCCCGGTCTCCGGAAAACAGCGGGCCACGATGGCCGATGCCGCAGGCATGAACGCGGCTTCGCCGATGCCGAGCGCCAGCCGCAGCCACACCATGGTCGCGAATCCGTGCGCCGCACCGGTCAGCGACATCGCCAGGGACCAGGCGACGAAGCCGGTCGCCAATACGCGCGCGGCGCCCACGCGGTCCACCAGCCAGCCGACGACGATCTGCGCCGGCACGTAGGTGATGTAGTACGCCGCCAGCAGGAAGCCGAGCCGGGTCGCCGAAAAGTGCAGCTCGTCCTTGATCAGCGGTGCGGCGGTGGCGAGGTTGCCGCGATCGACGGCCCCGATGAACACCGCGAGTGCAAGCAAGCCAAGCGTCGCATTGAACCAACGCGAGCCCGGCTCCGGCGCATCCGATCGGGTTCGACGCATGGCACAGCCCTCGAGCCGTGCGGCGCATTCTGGCACCTCGCGCCACACGCTGCATGTGCCTGCGGCGGCGCTCAGCCGGTCGGCGGCGGCAGCAACTCCATCGCCATCACGATCGCGTCTTCGCGGCCGCGGCGCGCGGGATAGTAATTCGGGCGGCGGCCGATCTCGTTGAATCCGGCGCGTTCGTACATGGCGTGCGCCAGTTCGTTGGACGGACGCACCTCGAGGAACACGCGGCCCGCGTGGTGCCAGCGCGCCAGCTCCAGCAGGCGCTTGAGCAGGTAGGCGCCGTGCCCGCGGCCCTGGTGCAGCGGCGCCACGCACACGTTCAGGATGTGGGCTTCGCCCGCGCCGGTCGACAGGATGCCATACCCGATGACGGCGCCGCCCTGGTCGAGCACCCAGCAATGATGGCCGTTGTCCAGGCAGCTCCTGAAGATGCCGCGCGACCATGGAAATTCGTAGGCGGCCGCCTCGATGTTCGCGACCGCCGAAACGTCCGCGTGCGTCATCGGCCGCAGGCCGGGCTCGGATAGCGCGACCGCAGCCATGTCAGCTTTCCCCCCGGCGGCCGAGCGCCAGCATCTGCTCCCAGAGCAGCCGTTTGCGCTCGCGGTCGGCGTGCAGCACCGCGAGCGGATCGGCGCGCAGGATACGTACCGCCGGGACGCCCTCGGGCAGCGGCGCCGCGCCGAACACCATCACGGCGGCGGCCGGATCCTCCGCCACGTCGCAGACCCGGACCGGCTGGAGGCCGGCCTTGCCGACTGCCGCGGTCAGCGCCGTGTACATCGTGTTGATCGCCGGGTCCCGCAACTCCGCCGGGTCCGGTTTCAGCGCAAGCCGCCGGATCGAAGTCGGCGCCGGCGCCGCGGCGGGTCCGGCATCGTTTCCCGTGGCCGCGGTCTGGGCGGCCCCTGGGGCCGGAGCCGGCACTTCGTCGACGACCGCGGGCGCGGCACGTTCGCGCAACCGCAACGGCTCGACACCGAGCGCGCGCAGGCGGCGTTCGCGCAAGCCCGTCTCCAGCGCGGCGCCGTTCACGGATGCGGTTCCGTCGGTGGCGGATGCCGGCGCGCGGCGCGCAGCCGCCGCCGCGATGCACGGCTGCGCAACCCCCACAGCGTGATCACGATCCCCGAGAGCGCGTAGACCACCGTCAGCGCCAGCAGCACCAGCGCCGTGTTCAGCGCCAGCGCGACGATGATCAGCACCGCGATGATGATCCAGACGAACGGAACCCGGTCGCCTGCCGGCCAGGTCTTGAAGCTGAAGTAACGCACGCGGCTGACCATCAGCAAGCCCGCGATGATGATCAGGAAAGGCGTGAAGAAGCACAACCATTGCCCTTCGATCCCGAGGTTCTCCATGGACCAGACGAAGGACATGCACAAGCCCGCGGCCGCGGGACTGGCCAGTCCCTGGAAATAGCGCTTGTCGGCCACGCCGACCTGGGTGTTGAAGCGCGCCAGCCGGAGCGCTGCGCAGGCCGCGTACAGGAACGCCGCGCACCAGCCCAGCTTGCTCCACACCGGGCCGTAGTCGCGCAGGTACTGCAGCGACCACGTGTACATCACCAGCGACGGCGCGAGTCCGAAGCTGACGAGGTCGGACAGCGAGTCGTACTGCACCCCGAATTCGCTCTGGGTGCCGGTCAGCCGGGCCACCCGGCCGTCCATGCCGTCCAGCAGCGCGGCCACGAACACCGCGATCGCGGCCTCCGGGAAGAACCCGAGGAAGGCAGCCACGATCGCATAGAAACCGGCGAACATCGCGCCGGTCGTGAACAGGTTCGGCAGCAGGTAAATGCCCCGGCGCACGGATTTTCGGGGAAGCGGATCGGTCATGCAGCGTCGGCTCCTGGCCTCGAATCCAGTGTAACCCAGCCATCCGGGCCACGTTGCGAAACGTGACGCCCTCACGGTTGCCGCCGGACCCCTGTGGCATACTCGCCGCCACCGTCCAGCCGCTTCGGGGCTTCCCATGCAACCTCGCACCCTGTTCGCCGCATTGGCCGTCGGCCTGTCGATCGCCTGCACCGCGGGGTTCGCCAGCGCCCAGCAGGTCTACAAGTGGAAGGACTCGACCGGTGTCGTGCATTTTTCGCAGACGCCGCCGACCAACGGGGCGCATTTCACGGAAATGAAGCTGGCCAACGGGTCCGACGTCCCGCCGCGGACTGCCGCCCCGGCCGCGAATTCCAGTGCCGCCGCGGAGGCTGGCCGGGACCTGCCTGCCCCGTCGCAGCCCGCCGAACAACGCACCCAGCCCGACACGCCCTCGAACCGCGCCAAGCTCTGCAAGCAATTGGGTTCGAACGTCTCGCTGCTGCAGGGCAAGGCGCCGGTCGTGGTCACGGGCAGCGATGGCAAGCCGCAGGTGATGACCAGCGAGGCGCGCGAACAGCAGCTCGCCACCACGCGCGCCCAGCAGGCGCAATACTGCTCGGGCGGCTGA
>DASSOQ010000113.1:0-5595 GCA_035700365.1 Rhodanobacteraceae bacterium
CGCGCGCCGCATCCGGTCAGTGTGCCTTGTCGGGGAACTGCTTGGCGATGGCGCCGGCCAGTGCATCGGCGATCGTGTCCGCGTGCTTCTGCATGTGGTCCCAAGTCTGGCTTTGCTCGGCCTCGGGCGCATTGGCCATCATTTGCTCGATCTGGGTCTTGTGGTCATTGACGTGCATCATCCAGAGGCCCAGCACCGTTTGCTCGGGCAGGTTCGGATTGGCGCCGGCCAGGAACTTCGCGATGTCGCTGCCGTTGCTCGCCAGGTCCTGCATCGCCTGCTGCTCGCCGGCCTTGTTTCCCGCGTGCACCGCGTCGGTGAGGTTCTTGACGCCACCCCAATGTCCGGCCAGGAGCTTGAGGAACTGATCCCCCGCCGCCTCGCCGTAGAAGCTGGCGACCGCGCCGGCGATCTGCTTGGCGTTCGCCACGGCGTCATTGGCGGCCTGCTGCGCCTTGGCCTGGTCGCCGGCGTGCACCGCCAGCGCGTAATCGCGGGTGGCGACGATGTGGCCGTGCAGCAACGAGCGCATGGTCGCCTGCAGTTGGGGGGCGGCGGGTGCCGACGCGGCGGGCGCCGACGCGGCGGGCGCCGCGGGATGGGCGAACGCGGGCGGCGCGGCGAGCGTGACACCCATACCCAGCGCCAGCGCGCAGGCAATCGTGAGCGGTTTCATGATGTATCTCCTCGAGGTCTATCGCCGGACGGCGACCTGACCATCCTGAGCCTTTTGCACACATAGTAAACCTGTATATGTGTAAAGTAACGCCTAAGCTTTCTGGAACCGCGGCATCGCGTCGCGCAACGCCTCGAGCCGTTCCAGCGGATCGGTGATTTCCAGCAAGTGCTGGCGTTCGGCGTCGCCCAGCGGCAGCAGCTCGGCGAGCCGGAAGCCCACCCAGCTCGCGTCATCGTATTGCTCGCGGGGGCCGTTGCGCCAGGACAGCCCCGCCTGTTCGGCCAGCCGCTCCAGAATCGTCGGCAACAGCGAAAATTCGACCGGGACCGGCACGCCGGGCTCTTCGGGCCACCGGCGCACCTCGCCGATCAGGAGCCCATTGCTGCGGATGCGGGTCTTCTGGACGCGGAAGCGCGCCCCACCGGTGACGCTGATGCCGAGCAGACCGTCGGGGAGCGTGTCGAAATCGATGATGCGCGCGAGGGTGCCGATCGCCGCGGGCAGCGCCGGCTCGCCGGCCTCCTGCCCTTCCATGATCAGGCACACCCCGAACGTGCCCCCGCTGCGCGCGCACTCGCGCACCATGTCGATGTAGCGCAACTCGAAGATCCGGAGCCCCAGCGTGCTGCCGGGGAACAGTACGGCGTTCAGCGGGAACAGCGGGATCTCTTGGCGCTTCACAACTCGAGTTTAGGACCTGTTGGTGTTATGAGCGCAGCACCTCGAGAAACCGGCGCGGCGCATTCTCGAACCCGCCGTTCGACATGAACACGACATGGTCGCCGGCACGGGTCTCGTTCGCGAGCGCCTGCACCAATTCTTGCACCGAGCGCACCGCGCGGCCACGCCCGTCGAGCGCAGCGGTTACGCGCCCCGCGTCCCAGGAAAGTTCGGGCCGCTGCAGCAGCATCACCCGGTCGGCATCGGCCAGCGAAGGCGCCAGCGCCGCGGCGTGGGCACCCTGGCGCATCGAATTGGAACGCGGCTCCAGTGCCGCCACGATACGGGCCTTGCCGACCTTGGCGCGCAGGCCGGCCAGGGTGGTCGCGATTGCAGTGGGGTGATGCGCGAAGTCGTCGTAGACGTGCACCCCATTCGCCTCGCCCAGCCATTCCATGCGCCGCTTCACGCTCGTGAAGGTGGCGAACGCGGGCAGCAGGACAGCGGGATCGATGCCTGCGGCAGTTGCCGCTGCCAACGCGGCGAGTGCATTCATCACGTTGTGGCGCCCCAGCAGGCTCCAGCGCACCTCGCCCACCGGCCGGGTCCCGCGGGTCACCCCGAACGCGGAGCCGTCCGGCTCGATCAGCCGCGCCCGCCAGTCGCCCGCATCGATGCCGAACGTTTCGGCCGGCGTCCAGCAGCCCATCGCCAGCACCTCGGCCAGGCGCGCGTCCTCCGCATTGACGACCAGCCTCCCGTTGCCCGGCACGGTGCGCACGAGGTGGTGGAACTGGCGCTGGATCGCGGCCACGTCCGGAAAGATGTCGGCGTGGTCGTATTCGAGGTTGTTGAGGATCGCGATGTCCGGGTGGTAGTGCACGAACTTCGAGCGCTTGTCGAAGAACGCGGTGTCGTATTCGTCGGCTTCGATGACAAAAAGCGGGGACCGGGGACCGGGGGCCGGGGACAGGTGTGGCTGGGCGCTTCTTCTGGTCCCTGGCCCCGGGTCCCCGGTCCCCAGTCTGGCCGAAACCCCGAAATTGCCCGGCACCCCGCCGACCAGGAACCCCGGCGCCGCCCCGGCCGAATCCAGCAAATGCGCCAGCAGGCTCGTGGTCGTGGTCTTGCCGTGGGTGCCCGCGACCGCGAGCACCTTTCGATCGCGAAGCACCTGTTCGCCCAGCCATTGCGGTCCGGACACGTACCGAAGCCGCGCATCCAGCATGTATTCGACCGCCGGGTTGCCGCGCGACAGCGCATTGCCGACGACGACGAGGTCCGGCGCGGGCTTCAGGGATTCCGCCGACCAGCCCTCGCGCAGGGTGATGCCGAGCGCGCGCAACTGGTCGCTCATCGGCGGATAGACGTTGGCGTCGGAGCCTTCGACCTCGATGCCGAGCTCGCGCGCCAAGGCCGCCACGCCGCCCATGAACGTGCCGCAGATGCCGAGGATGTGTATGCGCATTGGGATCGCCCGCGAGCTTCAGGCCAGCCCGAACAGGTAGGCGCCGAAGGCAGCCACGATGAAGTTCGTGCAGGCCAGCAACAGCAATACCAGCACGCCGCCCGCGACCGGAATGTCCATCGCGCGCCTCAGGATGCTCACGGAAATGCAGACCTGCCAGATCGCGAAGGCGGACACCGCGAACGCGGCGAGCATCTGTCCGCCCGTCACGTCCTCGGGCTTGAGCGTCTGCGTGCCCGTGGACGGCAGCGGGACCAGCAGCAGCAACGGCATCGCGATCAACTCGAACAGGAAGCTGGTGGTGGTGAGGGCGAGCGCGGTCTGCACGAACCGCTCCGCCTTGTGGCGCAGGCGGAGCAATGCAAACAGCGCGTACAGTGCCGCCGCCGTACCGAGCAGGGAGGCCCCCACCACTGCAAGCCGGGCGTCGCGCAAGCGGATGTCGAACAGCGCCCCGAAAAGGGCGCTCGCCACCAGCAGCGCGACCAGCAGCCGCGGCGAGTAGGGCATTTCCTCCGGCCCGCCCCGGAACAGGCACAGGTCACGAACGCTGGCAAGAAACGCGAGCAAGTTCACGCGTTGGCGCGGGCGCGCAGCGCGGCGAGCAGCCGCTCGCCGATCACCTCGATGTCCCCCACTCCATCGATCTGGGTCAGCAGCCCGCGCGTCGAATAGAAATCCGCCACCGGCGCGGTCTGTGCGGCGTACACCGCGAGGCGCTTGCGGACGGTTTCCGGGTTGTCGTCGGCGCGGTGCTCCTGCTCGAAGCGGATCCCGCAGCGCTTGATGATGGCGGCGTCGGGCACGTTCAACTTCACCACCGCATCGAGGGGCTGTCCGAGTCGCGCGAGCAAGGTGTCCAGCGCACCGGCCTGCGCGAGATTGCGTGGGTAGCCGTCGAGGATGAATCCGGATTCGGTGTCGGGCTGCGCGAGCCGTTCCTCCAGCAGGCCCAGGACGATGTCGTCCGACACCAGTTGCCCGGATTCCATCACGGCCTTGGCCTTGAGGCCGAGCGGTGTCCCGGCCTTGACCGCCGCACGCAGCAGGTCGCCCGTCGAAATGTGCGCCAGCCCGAGTTCCACCTTCAGCCGCTTGGCCTGGGTGCCTTTGCCCGATCCGGGCGCGCCGAGCAATACGATGCGCATGCGATTCCTCTTAGCTATCCGTCGGCAGACTGCTGTCCCGCACTTTCCCGACGCGCCGGATCAAGCGCTGCTTGACCCGAGGTGGACCGTCCTGGGCCCCTCCGACAGGCCGTGACAGCCTGTCCGGCCCGCGAAGCGGCGGCGCCTTCTTTAACAAATTCCGCTTTGGGAGTTACGCTAGCGGCTGCGCAGCTTCTCCGTCAACGCCGCGCCAGGAATGGAAACCCGCATGATCGCGACCCCGAAGACAACATACCCCAATTCACCGGGCAGGCTATTGTACGCGCAGTCCGGCGGCGTCACCGCGGTCATCAATGCCACGGCCGCGGCGGTGATCGAAGCCTGCCGCAAGCGCAAGGTCGCGGCCTGGGCCGCGCGCAACGGCATACTCGGCGCGCTGCGCGAGGACCTGATCGACACCACGAAGGACTCGCCGTCCGCGATCGCCGCGCTGAAGCACACGCCCGGCGGCGCCTTCGGCTCCTGCCGGGTCAAGCTGAAATCGCTGGAAGACGATCGCGCGAAGTACGAGCGCCTGATCGAGGTCTTCCGGGCGCACGACATCCGCTGGTTCCTCTACAACGGCGGCAACGATTCAGCCGATACGGCACTGAAGCTGTCCAGGCTCGGCAAGGCAATGGACTACGACATCCGCTGCATCGGCGTACCCAAGACCGTCGACAACGATCTTGCGGTCACCGACTGCTGCCCCGGCTTCGGCTCGGTCGCGAAATACACCGCGGTATCCCTGCGCGAGTGTGCGCTGGACGTGATGTCGATGATGGACACCTCGACCAAGGTGTTCGTGATGGAAGTGATGGGCCGGCACGCCGGCTGGATTGCGGCTTCGGCGGGCCTGGCGGGCGAAAGCCGCGACGACGCGCCGCACATCATCCTGTTTCCCGAACTGGCATTCGACGAGGAACGATTCCTCGCGCGCGTACGCGAAGCCGTGAATCGCGTGGGCTGCTGCGTGGTTGCGGCGAGCGAAGGCATCAAATACGCCGACGGCAGGTTCGTCGCCGACGCGCACGCGGGCACCGATGCCTTCGGCCACACGCAATTGGGAGGCGTCGCGCCGGCGCTCGCCGGGATGGTACGCGGCAAGTTGAAGCTGAAAACCCACTGGGCGATGCCGGACTACCTGCAACGCTCCGCCCGGCACATTGCGTCGAAAACCGACCTCGACCAGGCGATCGCGGTCGGCACGGCCGCGGTGGAACTGGCGCTGGCCGGCGAAAACGCGGTGATGCCGGTGATCCGGCGCACGTCCGATTCACCGTACCGCTGGAAGATCGAAACGGCGAAGCTCGACCGGATCGCCAATCGCGAGAAGAAACTGCCGCGCTCCTTCGTCGCGAAGGATGGCTTCCACATCACCGCCGCCGCGCGCAAGTACCTGTCGCCGCTGATCCGCGGCGAGGCGCCGCCGCCGTACGGCAAGGATGGAATGCCGGAATACGTGACTTTGAAGAATGCGGCGGTGAAAAGGAAGTTGCCGGCATTCGACGTGTAGGGCGGTGTCGAGCCAGGCTTCGTCCGGCGACGCCTTCTCAATACCGACATCCCGCGCCGGGCTTCATTCGCGACAAGCGCGGATTCAAGCCAATCTACGGCGTGAACATCGCGTCCAATTCGCC
>DASSOQ010000114.1:0-2074 GCA_035700365.1 Rhodanobacteraceae bacterium
ACGGCGTCGTACACGTGCTCGCCCGGCAGGAAATTCGGCACGCCGATCGAGAAGTTCACGATGTCGCGCCCGGCGGCTTTCAACTGCTTGGCCTTGTCGGCGATCACCATGATCGCGCTGGGCTTGGCGCGGCTCATGCGGGAGGCGAGTGTCAGCATGACATTCCTCGTTTCTGACGGATTGCGGAGTGCGTGCCCGGCACGGGCCGGCATCCGTCAAGGTGGCGGATTGATAACCGCGCAATTCTACCACGCGGCGTTCGGCCCCATCGCCCCGGCGCGCCCGCCCTCTGCATCCGGCGCCGGCCTTCAGCGGCTCAGCCGCGCGCGTCCAGCACCTTGTTCCATTCGGCAACGCGCGAGGCTTGCGAGGCCAGCAGCGCCGAAGCATCGCCCTCGATCGTCACCTTTTCGATCCTGTCGCCGCCGCGGACCGCATCCACCACCTTCTGGTCTTCCGCGGAAACGACTTCGCCAAACACCGTGTGCTTGCCGTCCAGCCACGGCGTGGGCAGGTGCGTGATGAAAAACTGGCTGCCGTTGGTGCCGGGGCCGGCATTGGCCATCGAGAGCACGCCCGGCTTGTCGTGCTTCAGGCCGGCCCGCACCTCGTCCTCGAAGCGGTAGCCCGGGCCGCCGCGGCCGGAGCCTTCCGGACAGCCGCCCTGGATCATGAAATCCGGGATCACGCGATGGAAACCCAGGCCGTCGTAGAAGCCGCGCTGGGCGAGGTTCACGAAGCTGGCGACCGTGACCGGGGCCTTGTCTTCGAACAGGCACAGGTGGATGGGACCGCGCGAGGTCTGCATGGTGGCGTTGAGGGTCATGGCCGCTCCTTGGATCAGGGAACGGATTAGCTTAACAAGCCTGTTCAGCATCGCAAGCGCCGCGGTGCGCGGCCGGTTATAATGTTTTTCGTCCGGCGGCCGGTTCGGCCTGCCGATCTTCTTTCCTCTTGAGAGAACGGCCGCTTCAGCGCGGCCATTTCGCGTGTCCCAATGTCCATCCAGAACCTGCGCAACATCGCCATCGTCGCCCACGTTGACCACGGCAAGACCACGCTCGTGGACCAGCTGCTGAAGCAGTCCGGCACCCTGTCGGAACGTGCGGTCGTGCCCGACCGGGTGATGGACAGCAACGACCTGGAACGCGAGCGCGGCATCACGATCCTGTCCAAGAACACCGCGATCCGCTGGACCGACCCGCAGGGCGAAAACTGGCGCATCAACATCGTAGACACGCCCGGACACGCCGACTTCGGCGGCGAAGTCGAGCGCGTGCTCTCGATGGTGGATTCGGTACTGCTGCTGGTGGACGCGATGGACGGCCCGATGCCGCAGACGCGCTTCGTCACTCAGAAGGCGTTCCAGATGGGCTTCAAGCCGATCGTGGTGATCAACAAGATCGATCGCCCCGGCGCGCGCCCGGACTGGGTGCTGAACCAGACCTTCGACCTGTTCGACCGCCTCGGCGCATCGGACGAGCAACTGGACTTCCCGGTGGTGTACGCCTCCGCCTTGCAGGGCTACGCGGAGCTGCAGCACGATGTGCGCAGCGGCGACATGACCCCGCTGTTCGAGGCGATCTGCCGGCACGTCGCCGCGCCGCAGGTGGACCCGGACGGTCCCTTCCAGATGCGCGTGTCCTCGCTGGACTACAACTCCTACGTCGGCATCATCGGCGTCGGCCGCGTGCAGCGCGGCAAGGTGCGCACCAACATGCCGGTCGCGATCGTGGACCGCGAAGGCAGGAAGCGCAACGGCAAGATCCTGCAGGTGCTGGGCTTCATGGGGCTGGAACGGCGCGAGGTGGACGAGGCGCAGGCGGGCGACATCATCGCGATCTCCGGCATCGAGAACCTCGGCATCTCCGACACGCTCTGCGATCCGTCGGCGCCGGAAGCGCTGCCGGCGCTCACCGTGGACGAGCCGACGATCAGCATGACCTTCCAGGTCAACAACTCGCCGTTCGCCGGCAAGAAGGACCAGAGCGGCGGGCGCTTCCTCACTTCGCGCCAGATCCGCGAGCGGCTGACGCGCGAGACGCTGCACAACGTCGCGCTGAAGGTGGAAGAC
>DASSOQ010000115.1:0-9836 GCA_035700365.1 Rhodanobacteraceae bacterium
GGAATATTCGCGGGACCGCAAGGCGTTCGGCCAGTCGATCGGTTCGTTCCAGATGACCCAGGCCAAGATCGCCGACATGAGGTGCAAGCTCGACGCTGCGCAACTGCTCACGCTGCGCGCGGCCTGGATGAAGCAGCAAGCAGCGAAGACCGGCGCGCGCTTTTCGACCGAAGCGGCGATCGCCAAGCTCACCGCGTCGGAAGCCGCGATGTGGATTGCCCATCAGGCAGTGCAGATCCACGGCGGCATGGGTTACTCCAAGGAAATGCCGCTGGAACGTTACTTCCGCGACGCGAAGATCACCGAAATCTACGAGGGCACGTCGGAGATCCAGCGCATGGTGATTGCAAGGAACGAAACCGGCCTTCGTTGAGCCGCGCGCTGCAGAACATTGCCTGCGGCAATGCACGCTGGTGCGCGATTCACGCTTCCGTAGGTTGGGCTGAGCGCACGCGAAGCCCAACGAACAAACGATGTTGGGCCTCCGCCTATGAAGCCGGCGCCAGCCCAAGCTGCGTGTGAAGCTCAACTGCACTTGCGATGCGGCTCCGCATCCACGGCAATGAACTGCGGATCTTCGCCGTCGAGCCGCAGCGCCGTCAGCTTGCCGCCCCACACGCAGCCGGTGTCGATGACGTACACGCCGAGGCCCGCGAAGCGCCCCAGTGCCGACCAGTGTCCGCACACGATGCGGGTGTCGCGCGCGCGGACGCCGGGCACCTCGAACCACGGATACAGGCCTGGGCGCTGTGAACCGGGCGCCCCCTTCGCATCGAAGTCGATGCGGCCATGGGTGTCGCAATAGCGCATGCGGGTGAAGATGTTGATGGCCGCGCGAAGGCGGTCGTGGCCGTGCAGCCGTGGCGACCATCGCGCCGGCCGGTTGCCGAACATCCGTTGCAGCAGGGCGTGGTGTCCCGGCCCGCGCAGCGCGCGTTCGACTTCATGGGCGATGTGTTGCGCCTGCTTCAGCGTCCAGGACGGCGCGAGCCCCGCGTGCACCAGGGTGAAGCCGAGCGTCGCATCGTGGTGGAGCAGCGACTGGCCGCGCAACCAGTCGATCAGGACGGGGCCGTCCTCGGCTTCGAGCACCCGTCGCAGGTCCTGGTTGGTGCGGGCACGTGCCTCCGGTTCGCGTTCCGCGATCGCCAACAGGCTGAGGTCGTGGTTGCCGAGCGCCACCACGCAGTGTTCGCGCAGGCCGTGCACCAGCCGCAGCACTTCCAGCGAACCGTTGCCGCGGTTGACGAG
Organism: Rhodanobacteraceae bacterium; assembly: GCA_035700365.1. GTDB lineage: Bacteria > Pseudomonadota > Gammaproteobacteria > Xanthomonadales > Rhodanobacteraceae > 66-474. Next base: position 1,252 of record DASSOQ010000115.1, read on the forward strand.
GTCGCCGCAGAACCACAGCCGATCCGATGCGGGGTCGAACCGCAGGCGGTCCAGCAAACGCTGGAGTTCCGGATGGCAGCCTTGCACATCGCCGATCGCGTAGATGGCCATGCGTTCAGCAGCCCGGCATCAGTGCAGGGTGCGGGGTACCGACAGTACGAATTCGGGGATCGGTACTTCGAAGTCGGTGCCGTCGTCGGCGTGGAAGAGGTAGGCGCCCCGCATCGTTCCGACCTGGGTTTCGAGCACGGCGCCGGAGGTGTAACGGTAGTGTTCGCCGGGCTGCAGGCGCGGTTGCTCGCCCACCACGCCTTCGCCGTGGACTTCCTCGACCTTGCCGTTGGCATCGGTGATGACCCAGTGGCGCGTCTGCAGGCGCACCGGCATCACGCCCAGGTTGCGCAGCGTGATCTCGTAGGCGAACACGTAGCGATCCGACTCCGGCTTCGATTGCTCGGCGACGAAGCTCGCCTCGACCTCCACCTCCACCGAATACGGCTCGGGCTCGCGCGGATCGCGTGGTTGGTCCGTGGTGGTCTGGCGTGGGCTCATGAGGGCACGGCGTCAAGGGACACCCGCATTGTCGGCTAGTTTCGTGCCGCCCTGCAAGTTGGCGGAGGCGGCCAGCCGCGCAAGTGCGACGAAGCCCTGCGGCGGCACGTTCTCGGCGCGCACCCGCGGGTCGATGCCCGCCGCGCGGATCACGTCGGGGTCGGCAAGCTTGTGCAGCGCATTGGCGAGCGTCTTGCGACGTTGGCCGAATGCCGCACGCACCATGGTTTCGATGGCAGGCGCGACCGCGGCCGCCGGGCGCTCTGCCTCCGGCAGTGGCGTCAGCCGCACCACCGCCGAATCCACCTTGGGCGGCGGGCGGAATGCGCCGGGGGGAACGCGCAACAGCGGCTCGACACGGCACGCGAGTTGCAGCATCACCGACAGCCGCCCGTACACCTTGCCGCCGGGCTGCGCGGCCATCCGTTCGACCACTTCCTTCTGCAGCATGAAGTGCATGTCCGCGATGGCATCCACGAAACCGAGGCAGTGGAACAGGATCGGGCTGGACACGTAGTAGGGGAGGTTGCCGGCGAGGCGCAAGCGTCCATTGCCGGCGAGCGCGCCGAGATCGGTGGTCAGCACGTCCGCCTGGATGACCTCGAGTTCGCCGACGCCGGCCGCACGCTCGCGTAGCGGCCCGATCAGCTCGCGGTCGAGTTCGATCGCAGTCAAATGCCCGGCTGCGCGCAGCAGCGGGAGGGTCAGCGCGCCCTCGCCGGGCCCGATCTCGACGATGCAATCGTCCGGCTTGGGCGCGATCGCGGCGACGATGCGCTCGATCACCGATCGATCGTGCAGGAAGTGCTGGCCGAAATGCTTCTTGGGGCGTGGCATTCCGTGAACCCGGGTCAGAGTGCGATTTCGAGCGACGGGATCATCAAAACCCGTGGCCCGCCGGCGAAATTGCGCTCTGGCTCCGATCCACCGACACCAGGCGCAGGGCCATCTCCGCCGCCGCGAACATGCTCGAAGGATCGGCGCGGCCGGTGCCGGCGAGATCGAGCGCGGTGCCGTGGTCGACCGAAGTGCGCACAAACGGGAGGCCGAGCGTGATGTTGACGGTGCGCTCGAACGCATCGGATTTCAGCACCGGCAGCGCCTGGTCGTGGTACATCGCGAGCACGGCGTCGTAGCCGGCGCGCGCCGCGGGGACGAAAGCGGTATCGGCGGGCAGCGGGCCGAGCAGGTGCATGCCTTCGCCGCGCAGCGCGTCCATGGCCGGCACGATGATGTCGATTTCCTCGTGGCCCAGGTGTCCGCTTTCGCCGGCGTGTGGATTCAGGCCGAGCACGGCGATGCGTGGTTCGTCGATCCCGAACTTCCCGATCAGTTCCGCATGGACGATGCGCAGCGTGCGCACCAGGCGTTCAGGGGTGATCGCCGCCGGCACCTCGCGCAACGGCAGGTGCGTGGTGGCGAGCGCGACACGCAATTCGGGCGAGGCCAGCATCATCACCACGTCGCGGCCGGCGCGTTGCGCGAACAGTTCGGTGTGGCCGGAGAAGCGCTCGCCGGCGTCGTTGATCACCGATTTCTGGACCGGTGCCGTGACCACCCCGTCGAATTCGCCGGCCATGCAGCCGTCGGCGGCGCGCGCCAGCGTGGCCAGCACGTAGAACGCATTGCGGGTATCGAGCCGGCCAGGCACTTCCTCGCAGCGCAGCGGAACCTCCAGCACGCGCAACATGCCGGCCGCGCGGATGGTGCGCGGCCGGCCGTCGTAGGCTTCGATCTTCAGGGCCACGCCGCCGCGGCGCGCGGCACGTTCGAAGAGCGCGGGATCCCCGATTGCGACCAGGTCGGCCGGGATCGGCGTTGCCGCCAGCCGCGCGACGAGTTCGGGGCCGACTCCGGCGGGGTCGCCGCTGGTGACGGCCAGCTTCCGCAATGCCGGCGGGTGCGAGCCGGTCGCGACCGGCCCGCCGTTCATTGCCCCTGGTCGGCGGTCGCCGGCGATGCGTCCGCCAGCTCCGGCAGGCGAATGCTGATGTAGGCCGACGACTCCAGGTCGCGCAGGAACTGCTCGTAAGCCTGCTGGCCCTTGCGCGCGGCGATCGCCTGGCGTGCCTGCTGGATTTCCAGGTCCTTGGTCTTGTCCGCCTGGCGTTCGCCCAGCAGCTGGATGATGTGCCAGGACCCATCATGGCTCTGGAACGGCTGGCTCACCTGGCCCGGCTGCATGTTGGCGAGCAGCTTGCCGACATCGCTGCCCCAGTCGTCCTGCATGAACCAGCCCATGTCGCCGCCCGCGTTGGCGGTGGTCGGATCATCCGACTCCTGCTTGGCGAGCTTGGCGAAATCGGCGTGCTGGTCGACGATTTCGTGGTACAGCTTGTTGATCTTGTCCTTGGCCTCCTGCTCGCTCAGCACGGCCGTGGGTTTGATCATCAGGTGGCGCGCGTGGTACTCGGTGACGATCTGCTTGGTGTCGGGGGTGCGCCGGCCCTCGAGCTTGAGGATCGTGAAGCCGGACGCGTCGCGCAGCGGCTGGGTGTGGTCGCCAGGCTGCAGCGACTCCACGACCTGCTGCACTGCGGGCGAGAGCTCGTCGACGCGCCGCCAGCCGAGATCGCCGCCCTCCAGGGCTTCCGGTGCGCTGGAGTTGCTGACCGCGAGCGAGGCGAAATCCTTGCCGCCCTGAAGCTCAGCCTCGATCTGCTCGGCCTTGGCCTTGGCCGCGGCGATCTGGTTGGCGTCCGCGCCTTCCGGCAGCCCGACCAGGATGCGCGCCAAGTGGACTTCGCCCTTCTTGAACGCGGGGCTCGCGATCAGGTTCTTGATCTCGGCATCGGAAACCTGCCCGTTGGATTCCATCACCTGCTGCTGCACCTGTCGCACCAGGAACTGGTCGCGCAGCTGGTCACGGAACGAGGCGTAGTCGATGCCCTGTTGCTGCATGGCGGCCTGCATCTGCGGCACCGTCATGTTGTTCTGCTTGGCGATGCTGGCGACCGCCGCGTCGACCTGCGCGTCGGGAATGCGAAGGCCGTTTTCCTGGGCCTTCTGCACCAGCAGTTCGTTGAGGATCAACCGCTGCAGCACCTGCTTTTCCAGGACCTCCCTCGGCGGCTGGCGCCCGCCCGAGGCGGAGATCTGCTGGGACACGGTGGCCATCGTCCGGTCGAGCTGGCTTTGCAGGATCACGCCGTCGTTGACCACGGCCACGATCCGGTCGAGCGGCTGCACGCCGTCCGGCGCGGCCGCTTGCGGGGCCGGCAGGGAAGAGTCCTGGGTGGCGGTGGGCGGCGGTGCATTCGGGCTCAGCAGTTGCGCGAACGCGGGCAGCGCGAATGCGCAGGCCGCGAAGGACAGCGCCAGGCGGGCGAAGAAACGGGAATGGATCATCTTGCTCATGGTCGGGGAAGGTCGTATGGGCGTGCCGGGCCGGGCGGTCCGGAGTAAGTGATGGCTTGGACAGCGGCAGTAGTGAAAAAGTTGGGTCGAGGCGAGCCAAAGACCGTTCGGTCGAGGCAGCTGTTGTGAAAAGTCGGACCGAGGACGGTCGTTCTGATGTCTGTGACCGGGGGAATTCGCTTACTGGAGAGCCATCCAGGCGCGGCGACCAGGGACGATCGCACCATCATTCGTAGCCAAGGATAGCAGTTTGCAGGAAGCTGCCGAGTTGCTGCCCGTAACTGCCGAGGCCCTTGAACTGGATCTCGAACATGATCGCGTCGTCGGAGTGGCCCTGGTAGTCGTACACGTAATGCCGCGACAGGACCCGGATCGCGGTGCAGCAACTGTCCCATTCGACGCCCGCGAAGGCGTCAAGGGCCATCTGGTCGCGGAAGGAGTAGTTGTACCCGGCCACCAGCTTCCAGGCCGCGCCGACCGGGATTTCGGCGGAGACGTCCGCCTGGTCGAGCAGGTTGCGGCGGTAGCGGTAGCTCAGGTTCACGATGCCGTCGCCCCACAGCCGGCGCTGCAGGCCGACCGTCGAGACGTCCGTCTGGTTCGTGTTCGGGTTCCATTGTTGCGACGCCGTCAGCCGCCAGTTGTCGCTGAGGCTCAACGTCAAGTTGGCGACGTAGTTCGATCCGGAGTAGTCGACCTCCTTGCCGCCGCGCCGCAAGGTCACGCGCTGCGGTTCGAAGTAGCGGATCTGCCCGACGCTCGCCGAGAGTTTCTCCACGCCGTCCTCGTCGAGGAAGCGCGTGGTCAGCGCCAGCGCCAGGTTGTTGGCGTTCATCTGGCGGTCGGCGCCGCTGAAGGTATTGGTGGTGAAGAGCTGCCAGAAGTCGAAGGTCATCGGCTGCGTGTCGAACAACGGGATGTCGTCCTGGTCCCGGTACGGCACCCGCAGGTAGTAGGCACGGGGTTCCAGCGTCTGGGTGTACTCCTGGCCGAAGAGGTGCACGTCGCGTTCGAACACCAGGCCGGCGTCGAGGTCGAAGATTGGTGTCGTGCGCGAAGGGTGCGTCGAATAGCCCGCGGCCACGGGTTGCGGCAGGTTGTACGTCGTGTAGCGCAAGCCGAGCTCGGGGCGCAGGAACCATGCCGCGCCCTGGAGGGGCCACGCGAGATAAGGATAGAAATCGAAACGGTCGCCTCCGATCGCCTCGGGCTTCACGAAACGCACGGCCTCGGCGTTGATGCCCCACTCCGGGCCGCCGAGACCGCCAATTGGACGGTCGACATTGAAAAACATCCGCGGAAGGCGTCGGTACGGCGCCGCCCGATCAGGTACGTCCGGAGTCACGATCTGGTAGACATCGACGCCGACGCCACCATTCCACCAATTGCGGGCACCGATCACGTATGAGGACGAAGCGAGCAGCGTCTTGCGCGCCCTGTCGACATTCTGCCCGTAGTCCTGAAACCAGTTCTTGTCGGTAACGCGCTTGACCGAAGTGATCCACTGCAGATTTGCGGGAAGAACCGTTCTATTTGAGAACGTGAGGTAACCACGGTCGCGATCGGCGACCTTGTCGTGCGGGATGTAGTCGAGGTTCAACTCGCCCTTGCTGGTCGAGGTCAACCAGCGGAACTGGCTGTCGAGCATCGCGCCGCGCTTGGCGTACCAGGTCGGCGTGAACGTCGCGTCGTAGTTGGGCGCGATGTTCCAGTAGAAGGGGATCGAGAAGAAATAGCCGGCGCGGCTGCGCTTGCCGAACGAGGGGAACAGGAAGCCGGTCTGGCGGCGATCGTCGAGCGGAAAGCGCATGTACGGCAGCCACAGGAACGGCACGCCCTTGACGCGCATGGTCACGCCGTGGGCGCGCCCGAGCCCTTCGTCGCGGTCCATGGTGATGGTCTTCGCCTCGATCTCCCACACCCGGTTGTGCAGCTCGCAGGTCGAATAGGTGACGTCGTGCAGCTTGTCCCGGTCCTGGTCCAGCATGATCGCCTGGCTGGCGACGCCGTTGCCGTGCGAAGCCAGCAACTGGTATCGCACGTTGTCGGCGACGCCGAACTCGGGGGTGGTGGTGCCTTTCATGCTGTCCGCCGAGAGCAGCATCCCGCGTTCCTGGTAGCGCACGTTGCCCTGGGCGTCGTACGCCGTGGTGCCGCGGTTGTAGGTGAGCTTGTCTGCGCGCAGCAACTGGTCGAGCCGCTGCAGCGAGGCATGCCCCGACAGATGGAAGAGGTTGCTGTCGGGGCTGCTGAACGTGTCGCCGTACACCTGCGCAGGACTGGCTTCACGGTCGCCGGTGGTCGGCAACCCGGGCTGGTAGAAATCCAGCAGGTCGTTCTTCCTGCACAGCGCGAAATCATTCGTGGCCACCGGACACACGAACGCGCCGAGCGGGCAGACCCTGGGGCCGGTCTGCGCCAGCGCCATCCCGGGTGCCGCCGCCAGCGTGATCGCGAACGCCAGTGCGCGCGGTGTGGGCGGCTTGATTCGGCGCAGCACGGGCATTCCTGACAATCGAATCCGCGTACGCTAGCAGAATGTCGCGCGCGGGGTCAGCAGGGTGCGTGCGGTGTTCAGGCTGCCCGGGCCGTGGAAAGCGGCGCGCAGCGCGCGTCCAGCCAGGCCCGGTCGGCGGGATCCTCGAGCAGTGGCGCGAGCCGTTCGCGCACCGTCGCGTGGTAGGAGTCGAGCCACGCGATCTCGGCGGAATCGAGCAGGCCGAGGTCCAGCAGGCGGGTGTCGATCGGGCACAGGGTCAGGGTTTCGAAGCCGAGGAATTCGCCGAACTCGCCGTCACCTGCGGACACCGTCGCCGCGAGATTCTCGATCCGCACGCCATGCCGGCCGGGCTTGTAGATGCCCGGCTCGATCGATGTGATCATGCCGACATCCATCGGCTCGAGCTGCGCGCTCGAGCGGGGCGGGCGGATCGACTGCGGGCCTTCGTGCACGTTGAGGCAGTAGCCGACGCCGTGGCCGGTGCCGTGGCCGTAGTCGATGCCCGCGGCCCAGATCGGCGCCCGCGCCAGGGCATCGAGCTGCTGTCCGGAAGCGCCGCGCGGGAACTTCGCGCGCGACAGCGCGATCACGCCCTTCAATACCAGCGTCACGTCACGACGTTGTTCGGGCGTCGTCTCGCCCAGCGCCCACATGCGGGTGACGTCGGTGGTGCCGCCGAGGTATTGCGCACCGGAGTCGATCAGCAGCATGCCGTGGGCCCGGAGCTCGGCATGCGATTCCTGTGTTGCCGAATAGTGCGGCAGTGCGGCGTTGGCCTCGTAGCCAGCGATCGTTGAGAAGCTTTCGCTGACGAATCCGGGTTGCTGCGAACGCAATTCGCGCAGTTTTTCATCGACGTCGAGTTCGGTGAGCCGCTTGCCGTCCTCGAGCGAATGCTCCAGCCAGCGCGCGCCGCGCACCAGCGCCACACCGTCGCGGCGCATCGCCTCGCGCACGTGCCGCAATTCCGTGGCCGACTTGCGGGCCTTGGCCGCGGCAATCGGACCGGGCGCTTCGATCATCAGGACGATTTCGGGAATCGCGTGCGCGAGGGCGGCGGAGACCTGCCCGGGAGCCAGGAGCAGCCGGGTGTCCTTCGGCAATTCGCGCAACGCGGCGCTTGCCGCTTCGTAGGGCGCGACGCGGACGCCGTCGTCCGCCAGGCGCGATCGCAGCTTCGCATCCAGTTTGGTCGCATCGACAAACAAGGTCGCTTCGTTCGTGCCGATCAACAGGTGTGCGAGGAACACCGGGTTGTAATCGACGTCGCTGCCGCGCAGGTTGAGGACCCAGGCGATTTCATCCAGGGCCGAGACGACGTGGTGGCTCGCGCCCGACGCCCGCATGGCTTCACGTACGTCGCCGAGTTTCTCCGCGCGCGACCTGATCGCGTATTCGATGGGATGCTCGTACACCGGCGCGTGTGGCAGGGGCGGCCGGCCGCTCCAGATTTCGCCCGGCAGGTCGTCTTCGACCAGCACCGCGCCGCGCGCCGAAAACCGCTCGCGCAGCGAACGCTCCGCCGCCAGCGACAGCATGTCCGCGGCGCACGCCACCTTGTCGCCCTCGTTCAGGCGCCCGCACAGCCATGCGACGTGTTCGGCGGTGTGCGGCACGTTCAGCTTCATCAGCTCGATGCCGCTGCCGGCGAGCTGGCGCTCGGCCTGCGAGAAGTAGCGCGAGTCGGTCCAGAGGCCTGCGAAGTCACCGCTGACCACCAGCGTGCCGGCCGAGCCCGTGAACCCCGACAGCCATGCGCGCGCCTGCCAGTGGGCGGGCAGGTATTCGGAAAGGTGCGGGTCCGCGGTGGGCACGATGCACGCGGCGATGCCGCGCTGCTGCATCGCTTCGCGCAGTGCGGCGATGCGGGCGGGGATTGGAGACGCTTTCATATCGGATGTCTGCTTTCGTGAAAAATCAGGGCAGGAAGCCCGTTCTGGGAGTTCATGAAGCCAAACCTCGGCATCCGCCGCGGCGTTTCGTGAAGCGGCGATCAGGGATGATCGCAGAAATACCGTCCGTGCCGTTAGAATGTCGCTTTCCACACACGGTCCGACCATGACCTCCCTGATTTTCGTCACCGGCGGCGTGGTGTCCTCGCTTGGCAAGGGCATCGCGTCGGCGTCGCTGGCGTCCATCCTCGAGGCCCGCGGCCTCAATGTGACGTTGATGAAGC
>DASSOQ010000116.1:0-21114 GCA_035700365.1 Rhodanobacteraceae bacterium
ACCCGATGATCGCGAGCACCTTGGCCGTGGTCGACACGTTCTGGATCGCGGCGCCGAGATTCACCGAACGGTAATTGGCCGCGGCGACCAGCACGATCAGCGCCGCCGCGGCCAGGTGCTGGGTGAACTGCGGAATCGGAATGAAGAATCCGAGGTACTCGGAAAACATCAGTGCCTGCGCTGCCCACGAGATCGGCTGGGTCAACAGGAACATCCAGCCGAACAGGAACGCCAGCGGCCGCCCGTAGGCTTCACGCAGATACACATACGGGCCGCCGGCTGCGGGATACATGGCTGCCAGTTCCGCGATCGACAATGCGCCGAACAACGCCACGATGCCGCCGAGAATCCACACCAGCGCGATGCCGGTGAGATTGCCGGTATCCGCCGCGATGCCGGACGGCACCCGGAAGATGCCGCTGCCGATGATCACCCCCACCACCACGGCCATGCCGGTGACGAGGCCGAGCTTGCGCGGCAGTTCGCGCGGAGGCGCAGACGGTGCGGTCATGGGCGAGCATCGTACATGCAAGCAGCAGTCGTGTAGAGGCGAACCAGGACCCCTTCCGCGCGCGTCTGTCGCGGCGCCAGCACACCCCCGATTGCGCGGCAGCCAATGGGCTCCAGGCGAATCCCGCGGGCGACGCGCGTGACGGGACCATAACCCGCAGCTATGCCGGGTGCCTGTCTTTTCATTGGTGGTATGCGCTGGCCGGTGGGTATGCTCAATGACATACCGCAATGGCCCGAAGGCCCCGCGGCGGCAGCCGTCACGCAAGCGCAACCATGCCCGCCGGCAAAGGCGACATTCGCACCGTCCGCGTGGCGCCAGGTAAGCAAGACGTGGCTGAGCAATGCGTGTCGAACCGTTATCGGTTGGGGAGAACGTGTGATGAAGAGCAGGTTCCTGCATGACTCGTGGCGCACGGCCCGCGGCACCACGCCCCCCTGACGAATGGACCCGCAAGGCTCCCCCGCGGTGCGACGCCGAAACGACACCATTCCACCGCGACGTCGCATGCCACCGGCGTGCCCGCGCCCCGCGAGGCATCGTCGTCGCCCTGGATCCGTCGACCACCACTTCACCCGGCGCATCGTGCCCGACACGAGGCCCTCGAATTCCTGACCACCTTTCCACGCAGCACGCCAGACCGGAGCGCACCATGAAAAGCTTTCGACGCATTTCACGCCGCAACAAACTCTGTGCCGCCGTGGCCGTTTGCCTGTCCCTGATGGCGGCTCCGGCCGTCATGGCACAGGACGTGACCGGTTCGGTCGTGGGTCGCACCGCATCCGGCGCGACGGTGACGATCAGCAATCCGGCAACCGGGTTTACCCGCACCGTGACGGCCGGGAGCGACGGCAGCTACCGCATCCCGTTCCTGCCCGTGGGCGAATACCAGCTCACTTCCAGCTCGGGCGGCAGCCCGGTCGAAGTCAGGGTCACCCTCGGAAACGCCACGACCGTCAACATCGGCTCGGCCGGCGCCGCGACGCTCGGCGCGATCCAGGTGACGGGCAACCGCGTGATCTCGGCCGTGGACGTCACCTCGACGGAATCGGCAACCAACCTCAGCCGCCAGGAAATCAAGCGCCTGCCGGTCGACCAGAACGTCACGGCGGTCACGATGCTGGCACCGGGCGTCACCAAGGGCAACGCGGGCTTCGGCGGCATCTCGTTCGGCGGCTCGTCGGTGGCCGAGAACGCCTGGTACATCAACGGTCTCAACGTCACCGACTTCTACAACCGCAACGGGTTTTCCGAGGCGCCCTTCCTGTTCTACCAGGAGTTCCAGGTCAAGACCGGCGGGTACTCGGTCGAGTACGGCCGCACCACCGGCGGCGTGGTCAACGCCGTCGTGCGCAGCGGCAGCAACCAGTTCCACGCCGGCGCCCAGTACACCTTCGAGCCGCGCGACCTGCAGGCGAGCAAGCGCGACCTGTACGACGCAGACGGGCGCTACCTGACCTCCAGCCGCGACAACTACTCGCTCAACAAGCTCGACCTCTACGCGTCCGGACCGATCATCAAGGACAAGCTGTTCTTCTTCGCGATGTACGAACTCCGTGATTACCGGCCCCAGAACACCAACAACGCCGGCACCGTACTCACCACCAACACGAACGGCACCGGATTCTGGGGCGGCACCATCGACTGGCGCATCACCGACAACAACACCCTCAGCCTGATGGCGTTCTCGGACAAGAACCACGAGGTCGGCAACGTCTACGACTACGATTTCGACGCCGACAGCAAGGGCCAGCAGACCAACACCGTCTACAGCGACACCGGCGGCAAGAGCGGCAACATCACCTGGACCAGCTTCCTCACCGACACCTTCACGATGAAGCTGATGTGGGGCCGCAACCAGCGCGAGGCCTTTTCGCATTCGCTGCGCGACGACGAGTGCAACTACGTGCGCGCCGACAGCGACGTGCCGCAGCCCGATCTCCCGCTGGGCTGCACACCAATTCCACCGTGATCTCGCGCGACGACGTCCGCCACCAGGGCCGCGCAGATTTCGAGTGGGTCCTCGGCGACCACCTGCTGAAATTCGGCTACGACCACGAAAAGAACGTTTCGGACTATTCGCGCCACTACACCGGCCCCGGCGCCTACTACTACAACGTGTACGCCACCACCCCGGGGGCGACGATCAGCAACGGCGGCGTGGTCCCGCCGGGCTACTACGCCTACGTCCGCCAGCGCCAGTATGAAATCTCGGGCACCTTCGCCACCATCGATTCGGCGTACTACATCCAGGACGACTGGCAGGTCACGCCGAACCTGCTCTTGAGCCTCGGCCTGCGCAACGACAGCTTCGACAACCAGGACGCCGCCGGACGCAGCTACATCAAGATCGACAATCAGCCCGCCCCGCGCTTCGGCTTTTCCTGGGACATGAAGGGCGACGGCACCACCAAGCTGTTCGGCAACCTCGGCCGCTACTACCTGCCGGTCGCGAACGTCATCAACATCAAGCAGGCCGGCGGGCTGCTTGATTCACGCACCTACTTCGCGTTCGATGGATGGCAAACCGAGGAGCTCAATGGTTCGCAATACGCGATCCCGATCCTCGGGCCGCAGATCGGCCAGGTCGATGATTCCCAGGGCGACGGTACCGTGGGGGATCTCCGCTCCGAGGTCGACAAGAACATGGATCCGGTGTACCAGGACGAGTTGATCCTGGGCTTCGAGCAGGCGCTCGACCAGACCTGGGCCTGGGGCGTCAAGGGCACCTACCGGCGCCTGCACAACGCGATCGACGACATGGAAATCAGCGCCACCCCGGCGTGCGGCGGCGACGGCTACATCGGATGGGTCATGGCCAACCCCGGCCAACCGGTCACGGTCTGGGGCGACACCGACTGCGATGGAACGCCGGATGGCTACGTCACCATCGACACCTCCAAGGCGGGCTGGGCAATGTACGACAGCGATGGCAACTATCTCGGCCAGACCGGGTGGGTGAAACCCAAGCGCAAGTACTACGCGCTCGAATTCGACGTCGATCGCGCATGGGACGGCAAGTGGTCGATGAACGCGTCGTACACGATCTCGTGGACACGCGGCAACGCCGAAGGCCCGGTGAACTCCTTGACCGATTTCGACGATACCGGCCGGACCGAGAACTTCGACAACCCGTGGGTCAACTACGCAGGCTATGGTCCGCTGTCCAACGCCCGCCGCCACCAGTTCAAGTTCCGCGGCGCGTATGCCATCAACGACCACTGGCGCCTGGGCGCGGTCGCGGACATCCATTCCGGAGCGCCGATCAGCGGGCTCGGTTCCGGCAACCCGTTCGACGACACCAACTACTACAGCTACTTCATCTGCGTCGACAAGTGCGGAAACATCCCGGGGCAATTCGACGCCGACGGCGACCCGGTCCCTTATCCTTCCGAAGACCGCGTGTACGTCCATTCCCCGCGTGGCGGCTATGGCCACACCCCGTGGATCTTCGACCTGAATGCCAGCGTCAGCTACCTGACGAAGATCAAGGATGCCAACCTCCAGGTGAAGTTCGCGGTCTACAACCTGCTGAACCAGCAGCGGACCACCGTGGTCGACGAACAGTTGCAGGGTGACATCTCCAACGAGACCAGCCCCACCTGGGGCCAGACGATCGGCTTCGCGCCGCCCCGCTTCTTCCAGTTGACCGTCAGCGTCGACTTCTGATCGTGGATTTGCGCCAAGCGCCGGCGGCATGCCGGCGCGCTGCCGCGAGGAAGCCGTGACGATGCCGCGCCGAGGGCGCACGCATCACCCACGGGCCGTGAAGCTGCTTTGGACCGGGCTCATGCTGGCGCTCCTGGCCGCCTGCGCGCCCATGCCGCCCCGCAATCCGATCGCGACGTGGGTGCCTTCGCGCAACTTCGACATCCGCGCGCCGCAGTTGATCGTGCTGCACTTCACCGACCAGGATTCGGTCGCACAGTCGCTGGACACGCTGCGCACCGCCAACAGCGGCGGCCCCGTCAGTGCGCATTACCTGATCGGCCACGACGGCCGCATCTACCAACTGGTCAGCGATGTCGATCGGGCGTGGCATGCCGGCGGCGGGCGCTGGGGCACGATCACCGATGTCAATTCCGCCTCCATCGGCATCGAGATCGACAACAATGGCGACCTGCCGTTTCCGCCACAGCAGATCGCCAGCCTGGTCAACCTGCTGACCGACCTCACCACCCGCTGGGGCATTCCTCGCGCCCAGATCATCGGCCACGAGGACATGGCGCCCGCACGCAAGGACGACCCTGGCCCGCTGTTCCCGTGGGCGACGCTGGCGGCCGCAGGCTTCGGCTTGTGGCCCGACCCGCCGGCCACGCTGGTCGAGCCGCCACCCGGATTCGACCCGTGGATGGCACTTACGGCCATCGGCTATTCGCTGGACGATCCCGCCGCCGCGGTCCGGGCATTCCACGACCACTTCCGCGGCATGCGCGCCGACACGCTCGATACCGAGGACCTGCGCATCCTCTACAACCTCGTTGGCAAGATCGAGCGCGGCGCGACCGCGAAATAGCCCGGCACCCGGAGCCGGGGCGAAGGGCAGGAAGCCCGGCCATCCTGTCCATCGAGGCGCCAACGGAACCCAAAAGCCCGGGGAAAGGGGACGTTCCGCCCCTCTTGTCATTTTGCGCCAAGGGGCGTGCAAAACGCATTCGGAGCAAAGTCTGTACTGAAAGCGGCTCTTCCAAAGAGTGGCTCTCATGGCACCGCCTGACCATGGTCATCGGTTCGCATCGGTTCACCGGCAACGGGTGGATCGAATCGTCGGCACGGCATGCGCCACCCGCCGTCATCCTCCCGGCCTTGCCACAGCACCCGGGTCCCGGCGAACTTCACCAGCGCCGGCCATCCAGTCTTCAGGTTCCTTCCACACATGCCCTTGACCGGCTCAGGATCACCGCCGGTCCGCGTGTGCACAAAATCGTGCGCCGGGAATTCCGGCGGTCGCGGCCCCACTGGGCCGGCCGGGAAGGCAACGATCGACGACAACACGCACTCAAAGCACATCTTCATCCGCTTCTCCTTGGGGGATTGATCGCAACGCGTTGGCCGTGGCCGCGGGTCCGCGGCGCGGCGAAAGTCCCGCATGACGAGCGGGCGCCACAAAGGAGGATGTGATGGACAAGCGTAAAGCGTTTACACGCAAGGACTTCCTGATCAAGGATCTGGCAATCAGCATCGGCGGTGGAGCGCGCAGTGGTACCTGGATGCCCGGCCCGGACGGCGAGACGCCGCCGACGCCGATTTCTCCGATCGCGAGCGTGCTCGCCAACATCGGCCTGATCGAATCGGTGCGCGGCGCGATTCTCGAGGCCGTGAAAAACCAGCAGTTCGACGAGGTTGCCCGGGCGTTCGTGGCCGGCAGCAGCGCAGGCAACGCCATCATCCGCAACGCCATCCACGACATCGGCGCGGCCGTGGTAGCCAGCGCGGCCTATTCGGCGGTGGGCGGATCGGTGGGGTTGCCGAACCCCGACTGCGGTGGCACGTCGCTGGAAACCATTCCACCTACGCTGACCCCGATCGTGCACGTAGGTTTCGCCGTGCACAGGGTCAGCGAGTTGCCACGGCTGAAACAGCAGTTGGCGCATGCGATGTCATACATCGACAAGGCCGCCGAAGCCCAGGCTCCGCGGGGCGCGGAAGTGGCCATGGTGCGGACGCAGCTCGAGAACGTACTGAAGAAAGAGACTGCCACGATGATGACCTAGCATCGTGTGACGGCACGAATAGCCCGGATGTCACGGGCCGCCCTGGAAATGGTGGCCCGTGACGAACCGTCTGAACCAGTACGGGTGGCGCGCTGGTTGTACCGCTACGGCAGCCTTCCACGCACGGCGGCGCACGAGCGCGACTTCGGACCGGACGACGAACCCCTGGCCGTGCTGGGCCTTTCGGGTGGCGGTGCCGTCCGGCGCCGCCTGGAGGCAGCCTACGAGGCAAGTTCGCTGCCCGGCTGGTATTCCTTCACCCGTGTGGGCCAACCGATGCAGCGGGTTGCCGCCTGCAAGCTGTACGTGAGCCCGGTGCCCGAGGCGCTGCCGGACGCGTTCGCGCCCATCGTCGATGCCCTCATCGCGGCGGACGTGCGTTCGTTCAA
Source organism: Rhodanobacteraceae bacterium (assembly GCA_035700365.1). GTDB lineage: Bacteria > Pseudomonadota > Gammaproteobacteria > Xanthomonadales > Rhodanobacteraceae > 66-474. The sequence goes on from DASSOQ010000116.1 coordinate 6,615, forward strand.
GGTCGGCCGCGGCATCGAAGGATTGCTGCGGCCCGACAAGCTCGTTGCCTACTTCGACGACCCGGACCAGATGCCACGCGCCGTGCAGGCGTTGAAGCGCCGGTTGCGCGGCTGTCCGGCCCAGGGCGTGCCATTCACCGCCGATGCCGGCTGCGACGGGCTGCTTTCCAGCGGCGTCGACCCGCCGCCGGGCGGTGCGGCTGCGAGCTGGCGCGCGTGGATCACCGCGCGCCTCGCCGATTCACTGGTCGCGAAACGCTGTCGCGCGCCGCCAGACACGGTCGCGGCGGTGTTGGGCGACCTGCGTGCCGCCGGCATCGACACCGAACGCTGGCAAGCGCAAGCCGCCACGTCCACCCGGCCGGCGCCACCGCCGTGAACGCATCCGCCCTCGACTTCGCGCAAACGCGTTTCGTCCTGCCACCGGATGCCAAGGTGTTGCCGGTGGCCGAGCTGTCGGCCCGTGCGCGCACCCGCATCGGTGCCTTGGCCGACGACCAGTCGGTCGTCACCCGGCACGGCTTTCGCGTGACCGCGCGCCTGATCCCGCCCCCGCTGGCCGAACTGCTCGGCGAGTTCCGCACACCCAGCAGGATCACCGATGGCGTGCTGCGCTTTGCCCTTGCCCGGGGGCAGGATCCGCAGGCCCTGCTCGACGCGGCTTTCGACGCCCTGGCCACGATGGTTGAGGGGCGTTTCCTGGTGCCCGAAGATGCTTCGGACGCCGCCGCGCCTGGGGCGAGCCTTGCAGCCGGACAGGAATTCGCCGGCTTCGAGATCGAAGCAGCCGTGCGCTCGCTGGACGATTCCGAGGTCTTCCGCGCGCGCGCACCCGACGGGAAGGCCGTGGCGTTGAAGATTGCCCGTGAGGGGCGGCCGGAAGTCCACGCGATCCTCGCGCACGAGGCGCAGGTGCTGCAGCGGCTCGGCGGCCGCGACAGTCCGGTGCTTTACGCGCTGGGCACCCATGCCGGGTGCGACTTCCTGGCCATGGAATGGTGCAGCGGTGTGTCGATCGGCGTGGCGGCGCAAACGCGCCGCGCCGCGGGCGACCGGCCAGGCCTGCATGCACTGGTGGTTCGGCTGCTTCTCGCCTACGGCCGTCTGCATGGTTGCGGCGTGCTGCACGGAGACATTCACCCCGGCAACTGCGTGGTGCGCGACGACGGCCGCGTCGTGATCCTCGACTTCGGCCATGCGCGAGCGATCTCCAGCGCACCGGCAGGCATCGACCTCGCCCGCACCGGCATTTCGCAGTTCCACGACCCCCAGATGGCGCGGGCACTGCTCGACGGCGCGGTCACCCCGGCGGCCACCCCGGCATCGGAGCAATACGCGATCGCCGCGCTGGCCTATCTATTGCTGACCGGACTGCATCCGATCGATGCGCCCGCCATTCGTGACGAGTTGCTTGCGCGCATTGCCACGCGGCCGCCGCTGCCGTTTGCAGCGCGGGGCGTGCCAGCATGGCCGGCGGTAGAGCAGGTGTTGCGGCGCGCGATGTCCCACGAGCCGGAACAACGCTTCACCAATGTCGGCGCGATGGCACGCGCGTTCGCGGCGGCCGATACCTTTAGTCTTGGCCGGCGGTCACTGCCACCCAGCCCATTCACGCGGGCGTTCAATGCAGCCGTCGGGGACGTACGCCGCGTGGCGCCGATGCGACGCTTCCGTCGCGACCAAACCTGGTTCGCCTTGCGCGCGGCCTTGGCCTTGGGCGACGCGGAATTGCTCGCCGCAGCCGACTTGCTTGCGGCTCGCACCGGCCACGGGTGGGGCGCTTGCACGGTGGCGGCCAAGGTTGCGCAGGCCCGCTCGAACATTCGCGCCGAAGGCGGGGCAATCACCTCGTTCCTGGCCGCGACGGAGACCCTTGCCGGGGGACCGCCGCTGGCGCAGGCGTTGCTCGCGGCGTCGCGAATCCTCGAGGGGACATCGCCGCGCTGCATCGAATCCGAGCGGCTCGCCGCATGGGGTGCACGATGCGTGGATCGCCTGCTGCCCGACGACCGGCATCGAGCATGCGCACAGCCCCCGGCCGAACCACTGTACCTGCTGGCCGCGCTCGCGCTGGCCAGGACCGGCCGCGTGCCGACGCCACGCCCACTCGCATCCCGCGTGGAAGCGCTGGCCCGCACCGGCCGCGGCGGCGTGTGGCTGTGGGCTTTGGCGCACGACGTGTTCGCCTCGGACCGCTTCCGCACGCTCGCATTGTCCACAACACTCCCGCCGGCCCCGCTGATGCGGAGCTTCGCGTTGCTGCGGCGCTACCAGTTGACCGGCGAACCGCGGTTGCTCCTCGCAGCCCGGCGCGCCACCCGCGCCGACGCTCCCGGACTGCCGGACGGGGCCACCGCCCTGCTGGCAGCCGAGCTGCTTGCGCCCGAGACCGCGTTGCCGCCACCCTTCCGGAGCATCTTCGGCGTTCCAGTGCGCTGGGCACCCATGCCGCGACACGCAGTCGCTTCGATTGCAGCCGCCATCCCTGGCACAACATGAAACGCATGCCCGGACGTCCACTCGGCGGCTCCCGACATCGTCACTCCCGCAATCCAGTGGCAGCTCCGGGCCGCGCCTGCGCGGATCCGAATCCGGCATCATTCGACCCGACGCCATGCGTCCCGAGTTGTCCCGCCACGCGTTGGCCGCGCAGGCGCAACGCCTGCGCCAGCCACATGATCGCCGCCGAGAAGACCACGATCACCACGACCCCGGTCGTCATGTCGAGCCAACCAAGGTTGCCGGCATGCTTCTCGATGCCGGGATAGCGGCCCAGCCAACTGATCAGCGTGACGCCGCCCAGCCACGGCAGCATCCAGAAGCCGGCGCGCATGTCGAGCTTCGGCGTGTGCCTGCCCCAGCCGGTTTCGTGGATCGCCAGCAGCACGAAGCCCAGCAGCACCGCCACCATCAACTTCCACACCACGTCCCAGCCCGACCAGAACACGATCAGGTTGGATGACAGGAATGCAAGGTAGGGAATGATCCAGCCACCGCCCAGCCTGAAAGGACGCGGATGGTCGGGCAATTCACGCCGCAGCGCCATCATCGCCAGCGGTCCAGAGCCGAACGACATCACCATCGCCGAGGTGTGGAAGCCGACCAGCTTCTGCCAGCCCGGGAACGGCAGGAAGAACAGCAGTCCGACGAAGAACGCCAGCACCACGCTGACCCACGGCACACCCCTGGCGTTGACGTGCGACAAGGCCTTGGGCGCGTTGCCGTTGCGGCCCATCGCGTAGGTCAGGCGCGCGGACAGGATGGTGTAGATCAGCCCGGTGTCCGATGGCGACAGGAACGCATCGACGTACAACAGGATCGCGAGCCAGGTGAGCCCGAGCGCCGCGGCCAGCGCCGCCAGCGGCCCGAACGCCATCGAATGCTCGCCGATGCCGGCGACGAAGCTGGTGCCGATGTTGGCCCAGCCATTCGCAAGAGCCGATTCCGGCAGCGCGCCGATGAACGCCACCTGCAGGCCGAGATAGATGATCGTGCACAAGGCGAGCGAGCCAAGGATCGCGATCGGCACGTTGCGCTGCGGGTTGCTGGTTTCACCCGCGAGTTCCACGCCCTGCCGGAAGCCCAGGTACGAAAACACCACGCCTGCGGTCGCGACCGCCGAGAACACGCCGTGCCAGCCCATCGGCATGAATCCACCGAGTTGCGGTGCGAAAAACCGGCCAGGGTGGAACTGCACCGAGAGGAAGGCGACGATGGCGATGATGATGATGCCGACCTTCCACACCACCAGGGTGTTGTTGATGCGGGCGAACCAGCGCACCCCCAGCATGTTGATGAGCACGAACAGCAACAGCAGTGCGCAGGCGACCCCGAGCCCCGGCGTGGTCAGCACCGGCGAGCCGTCCTTCAGGGTCTGCAGCCACGGGATGTAATTGGCCGCGTACTGCAGCACCGCCAGCACTTCCAGCGGCGGGACCGCCACGGTCGCGATCCAGGTGATCCAGCCCGAGACATAGCTCGCGAACGAGCCGAACGCGAAGTGCGGGAAGCGCACCACCCCGCCCGACACGGGAAACATCGTGCCGAGCTCCGCGTAGGTGAGGCCGATGAAGAGGATCATCACCGCGCCCACCAGCCACGACAGGATCGACGCCGGCCCGGCCTGCTGGGCGGCGTTCATCGCGCCGAACAACCAGCCCGACCCGATGATCGACCCGACGGCCGTGAACAACAGGCCGACCGTGCCGATGTGGCGCTTCAGGCGATGGTCGTCGCCCGCGGAATCAACTGTAGGTAACGACATCGCTTTCCCTCGTCAGGTGCGGATGGCGCGAGCGCCATGTTTTCGTATCCCTCTCCCCCTCGGGAGAGGCGGAGCGAAGCGAACGCGCGCGCAGCGCGAACGAAGGGGCGGGCGAGGGTACGCCTTCGCACAATGCCCGCCATCGAAACAAGTCATTCGCGGGTTCGCACCCTCATCCGGCGCTGCGCGCCACCTTCTCCCGAGGGGAGAAGGGAAGACGCGCCACCGAACGTTTGCCCCTGCAATGACAGAGTGCGTGTGCGCTGACGGTACCTGGAAATATCCAGTCCGTCGCTGCTGATCTGCGGCGCCACGCCCGCCATCAGGTCGGCGAGGTAGCGGCCCGACCCGCATGCCATCGTCCAGCCGAGGGTGCCGTGGCCGGTATTGAGATACAGGTTCCGAAGTCGCGTGGCGCCGACCACCGGCGTGCCGTCCGGGGTCGCCGGCCGCAGGCCGGCCCAGAACTCGCCCCTCGCAGGGTCGCCGCCCCGTGGATACAGGCCGGCGAGGACCTTCTCCAGCGTCGCACGGCGGCGCGGCGGCTTCGACACGTCATGGCCGCACAGCTCGGCGATGCCGCCTATGCGAATGCGCCGATCGAAGCGCGTCACGGCGACCTTCCAGGTTTCGTCGAGAACGGTGGAAACCGGCGCCATCGCGGGGTTCGTGATGGGCACCGTCAGCGAATAGCCCTTCAAGGGATAGACAGGAAGTCCGATGCCGAGCGGCGCGAGCAACCGCGGCGTCCAGCTTCCGAGCGCGAGGACATACCGGTCAGCCCGCTCGAGCTTGCCGTCGATGCGCGCGCCGGTCACTTCCCGCCCATCGGATTCCAGGCCCTCCAGCCTCGCTTCGTGGCGGAACTCCACGCCCGCCGCCTTCGCGCGCTCCGCCAGCCGGCGCGTGAACAATTCGCAGTCGCCGGTCTGGTCGTTCGGCAGGCGCAGCGCACCGGTGAACCCGTCGACGGCATTCGCGAGCGCGGGCTCCACCCTCACGATGCCGGCCCTGTCCAGCAGCTCGAACGGGACGCCGTATTTTTCCAGCACCGCGATATCGCCGGCGGCCGCATCCAGTTGCGACGGGGTGCGAAACAGTTGCAGCGTGCCGAGCCTGCGGCCTTCGTAATCGATGCGCAGTTCGCCGGCAAGTTCGTTGAGGCATTCGGCGCTGTAACGGGCGAGTCGCAGCATTCGCGCCTTGTTGACCGCGTAGCGCGCGGCGGTACAGTTGCACAGCATCCGCAACAACCAGAGATACATGCGCGGGTCGAGACCCGGTCGGATCACCAGCGGGGCATGGCGCGAAAACAGCCACTTCAACGCCTTCACGGGCACGCCCGGCGCGGCCCACGGCGACGCGTATCCCGGGGAAACCTGGCCGGCGTTGGCAAAGCTCGCTCCGCGCGCGGGACCGGCTGCCCGGTCCACCACCGTCACCTCGAATCCTGCGCGCGCGAGATACCACGCGCTGCTCGTGCCGATCACGCCGCTGCCGAAGACAAGTACACGCATCGCCTTTTCACGCCCCGACCATCCCGAACGGATCAGCACAAATGCTCCGGCGCCGACAAGGCGCCGGATCCTTCCATCGCCGATGAAGCGAATGCAAAGCCAAAGCCCTGTCCGCGTCCATCCGCTTCCAATCGCTTGTCATCCGTTTTTCCGGAACTTCGCTCGCGCGTCGCCGCTCACTCCGCGTGGTCGAACTCCGGCATCGCGTCGAACTGCTGGCCCTCGCGCCACTTCTCGGCATCCGGCCGTCGATAGACGACCTTGCCGCCGATGATGGTGTACAGCACCCGCGTGCGCAGGATGTCCCCGGCCGGCATCTCCAGCAGGTTGCCCGAGAAGACATCCATGTCGGCCAGCTTGCCGGGCGCGAGCGAACCCAGCTCGTGCTCCTGATAGATCGCGTAGGCGTTGTTCCAGGTGTAGGACTTCAGCTCCTGCATCCGCGTCTTGGCCTCGTCCGGGAAGAAGGTCTTCCTGCCGTGGTCGTAGGCGCGGGTGACGCCGCAGTAGAAATTCGGGATCGGATTGGTGTCTTCGACCGGCGTGTCGGTGCCATCCAGCACGATCGCGCCGCTGTCGATGAGCTTCTTCCAGACGTAGGCGCCGTCTTTCGCACGCTGCTCGCCGAGGCGCGCCACCACCATCGGTGCATCCGAACAGGCGTGGATGGACTGCATCGAGGCGATCACCCCCAGCGCGGCGAAACGCGGAATGTCGGCCGGATCCAGGTGCTGCGCGTGTTCGATGCGCCAGCGCAGCGCATGCGCGGCCGGATCCTTCTCGAAGATCTCCTGGTACATGTCGAGTACTTCGCGATTGGCACGATCGCCGATCGCGTGGACCGCCATCTGGAAGCCGTCACGTGCCGCGATCTCCGACATCTGCGTCAAATCGGCCATCGGCGTGACGTTCTTGCCGGTGATGCCCGGCGCGTCGCTGTAGGGCTTCAGCAACCATGCGCTGCGGGTGCCCAGCGCGCCATCGGAAACGGTTTCGCCGATGCCGCGCACGGTGAAGTGGTTGTCGGCGAATCCGATGGTGCGGTGGCCGGCCAGGTGCTTGTCGAGGCTCGCGACCGACTCGCCGTCGACATACACGTACAGCCGCAGCGGCAGGCCTCTTGCCGCCTGCTTCTTCAGCCAGTCGATCGTCTCGAAGTCCTCGCCCTGGTCGACGAAGGTGGTGATGCCCTTGCTGATCTCGTTCTGCACCGCGAGTTCGAGCGCCTTTTCGCGACGGGCCTCGCGCGCGGCAGGCGGCAACGATTCGATGTGATGTTCGTAGGCGGCGAATACCGGGTTCGCCGCGGTATCGCGCAGCATTCCGATCGCGTGACCCTGCGAGCCCCGCACGATGCTGCCGCCGGACGGATCGGGCGTCCGGTCGGTGATCCCGGCGAGCTTCAAGGCCAGCGCATTGGCATAGATGCCGTGACCGCTGGCATGGTTGAGCAGCACCGGATTGTGCGGCGACACAGCGTCCAGGCTGTCAGGCAGCGGCAGGCCGTCGACGTTCGGCTCGGGGACCTTGTTCCACTTGGCCTGCTGCCAGCCCTGGCCCACGATCCATTGGCCGGGCCTGGCCCTGGCCGCGGCGGCTTTCACGATCGCGACGACCTCGTCCCAGTTCGCGGCCTTGCCGACATCCACCTGCATCAGGGCCTCGCCGGTTCCAATCAGGTGCCCGTGGCCCTCGATGAAACCCGGCGTCACGAAGGCGCCGTGCAGGTCCATCACCCGGGTCCGCTTGCCGATGTAGTGCGAAATCGATGCGTCGCTGCCGACCGCCAGGATCCTGCCGTCGCGGACCGCCAGCGCCTGCGCTTCCGGCTGCAGCGGGTCGAGTGTTGCGATCGTCGCGTCGCGCAGCACCAGGTCGGCCGGCTGCAGCGTCGGCGGGAATCCCCCGATCGGGGCGCTGGAAGCGAAAGCGGTCGCTGCGGCAAGGATCGCCACGCCCGGCAGCAACCTGGAAAAGGACTTCATCGAACCCTCCGTTCCTGGGTGGGGCGCGCATCGGCCACGCACCCACGCGCCCCGATCCTGCCCCGAGAATAAGTGTCAATGGCCACCGTCCACCAATGAAAAGACCCGCACCTCGCATAACCTCCCGTTGTGACCACGCGTTCCATCAGCCGGCGCGGTCCGCCGCGCCGTGACGCTGCGCCAGGATCTGCTGGGCCTGTTGCCGAACCAGGTCGAGGAAGCGCTTCTGCACCGGGAACAGGGGACTGTCCGGCCGGTGCATCGCATACAGGACCACGTCAAGGTGCGGTTTCAGGGGGCGCATCTGCACGCTGCCCGCACTGCCGCAGCGCGCGGTGAACGGATCGACCAGCGCCAGGCCCTCGCCTTTCGCCACCAGGGCGTGGGCCAACTGGTAGGTCTGCACCGAGACCGTGGTCCGCGGCGGCGGATCGACCTGCGCCAGGTGACTCTGCAGCATGCTGCCCAGGGCGTCCCGCACGGCGATGCCGATCATGGGCTGGTCGGCCAGTGCGCCGATCGGCAGCGGCTGCGCCAATTCCGGATCGCTCCACCACCCGGGCGGCGCGATCACCATCACTTGCCCGCGGCACAGTATTTTCTGGCGCAGGTTCTGGTGACCGGTGTCCTGCAGCGTCAGCCCGATGTCGGTTTCGCGGAGCGTCAGCGATTCGCACATTTCCGCGGAATGCTGGGTGGACAGTTCGGCGACCGCATCGGGAAAGGTCTTGCGCAGCAATACGGTCGCCGGGGGAAGCAGGGTCAGGGCCAGGGTGGGCGTGGAGGTCACCCGCAGCGGACAACTTCCTGGCTGGCTCATGTTGGTGGTGAGGCGCTGCAGCTCGTGGACGTCCTGGATGATCTTTTCGATGCGGTCGCGCAGGAGGAAGGCCTGTTCGGTCGGCTGCAGGCGCCCGCGCACGCGGCTGAACAAGGCGAAACCCAGCTTGTCTTCGGCGTGCTGCAAGGCCTTGCTGGCCGCCGGCTGCGAAATGTTCAGCAACTTCGCGGCGCCGGTCAGGCTGCCGGTGGTCAGGACCGCATGAAAGAGTTCGATGTATCGCAGCCGCATTTCGAGTCCGCCTTCCAGGGGGTGAACATGTCGTTCCGGGTCGTGATTGCCGCAGCCCTGTTGCTCGCCTCCCTGCCGGCCGGCGCCCGGCATGCCGACTTGCGCGCGCGTGGCGTGGCGATCCGCGTCCCGCCGACCGGGAGGTGGAATGCCATCACGGACATGCCCGGCGCCCGCGTGGGCCAAGACGCCCGGTCCCGGAGGACGACGTGCGCACCGGCTCCACGATGATCCTGCCGCATCCGCGCAACATTTTCCAAAGCAAGATCCCCGCCACCGTGCACGCCGGCATGGTTCCGGAAAACCGAACGGGACCGGCAGGTCGCCGAACCCGGCAACCTCGAGACACCGATCGTCCCGACCAGCACCCTCGGCGTGCCCACCGCCGCGGATGCGCTGATCGACTATACCTTTTCCTTCCCCGCCGATGCCGAGCTGCGTTCGGTCAACCCGGTGGCTGGGAGACCAACGACGGATTCCTGAACGACATCCGTGGTCGCCACGTCACCACGCTCGCTGGCTGCACCGTCGGCATGCTGGTGCAGACCGCTCACAACTCCCAGTTATGCCACGTGCGCGTCTTTTCATTGGTGGTGCCCGCCGGCCGGCAGGTAATCTCCTGCAGGCACGTCGTGGGTGAGACATCCGAAGGAAGGACCGCATGCGTGGCGAAGCGACCGGCCGGTGGGGTCCGCCCTACCTCTTGTACCTGGGCACGGCGGCCGACGACCTGGCCATCAAGACGGCCCGGGGGCTGGCGTACTGGCGCCCGGACTGGTGCGTGGGGCAACACCGGAGCCCCGCCTGCGGCCTGACCCTCGGCTTGCCGGACCTCGGTTTCACCGAGGCGAGGCGGGCGGGCGCCGACACGATGGTGATCGGCACCGCGAATGCCGGCGGCGTGCTGGCGCCGGAAACCGTCGCCGACATCGTCGCCGCGCTGGATGCCGGCCTCAACGTGATCTCCGGGCTCCACCAGAAGCTGCGCGACAACCCCGACATCGTGGCCGCGGCCACGCGCAACCGGCGGATCCTCTTCGACGCCCGCGAATTCAACCGCAGCATTCCCGTCGGCAATGGCCGCAAGCGCGCCGGACACCGCTTGCTGACGGTGGGCACCGACTGCTCGGTCGGCAAGATGTATACCACGCTCGCGATCGAGCACTGCATGCGCAAACGGGGGCTCCTCGCCGACTTTCGCGCCACCGGCCAGACCGGCATCTTCGTCGCAGGGGGCGGCATCCCGGTGGATTCGGTGATCGCCGATTTCATCTCCGGCGCGGCCGAGTGGCTTTCGCCCGCGCGCGCGGACGGCGGCTGGGACCTGATCGAAGGCCAGGGCTCGTTGTTCCATCCCTCCTATGCCGGCGTCTCGCTCGGCCTGCTGCACGGTTCGCAACCCGATGCGCTGGTGTTGTGCCACGAGCCCACGCGCCAGCACATGCGCGGATTGCCCGGCTCGCCGGTTCCCGATCTCGAGCTTTGCCTCGAGGCGAACGTTGTCGCTGCGCGCCTGACCAACCCTGCCGTCAAGCCGGTCGGCGTTGCGCTCAACACCTCGCAGCTCCCGGCGGCCCAGGCGCAGGCAACCTGTCGCGAAATCAGCGACCGGTTGGGCCTCCCCTGCGAGGACCCGGTCACCATGGGCGTCGAGGCGATCGTCGACAACGTGCTGGCATGCTGCGCGAACTGAACATCCGGCACCGCAGCCTGCCGCTGCATACGCCGTTCCGCATCTCGCGCGGCGCCAAGCATGCCGCCGACGTGGTCACCGTCGAACTGAAGCAAGCCGGCAGCACGGGGCGCGGCGAAGCGGTTCCCTATGCGCGCTACGGCGAATCCGTGGCCGCGGTACTCGATGCCATCGAGGCGCTGCGAAAGGAACTCTGCGCCGGGCTGGGGCGGGACGAATTGCAGGCACGGCTGCCACCCGGCGCGGCGCGCAATGCCGTCGATGCCGCACTGTGGGACCTGGAGTCGCGGCTCACCGGCGTGTCCGTTTGCGCGCGCCTGGCAAGACCGCCGCGCGCGCCTCTCGTCTCCGCGCTCACCCTCAGCCTCGACACACCGGACCTCATGGAAGCCGCAGCCGCGCGAATCACGAACGCCAGGCTGATCAAAGTCAAGGTCGATGCCGACGAGCCGGCCTCGCGGATCGAGGCCGTCCGGCGTGCCGCCCCCTCGGCCCGACTGATCGTCGATCCCAACGAAAGCTGGACGATCGACGTGCTGCGCGATCTCCAGTCGGTGCTGGAACGCGCGTCGGTGGATCTGCTGGAACAACCGCTCCCGGCCGACGCCGACGACGCCCTGCTCGAGTATTCCGGCAGGATCCCCGTTTGCGCGGACGAAGCTTGCCACGTCACGGCCGACCTGCCGAAGCTGCGCAATCGCTACCAGGCCGTCAACATCAAGCTCGACAAGACCGGCGGCTTGACCGAGGCCTGGCGCCTGCTGCATGGCGCGCGCGCACAAGGATTCCGGATCATGGTCGGTTGCATGGTCTGCTCATCGCTCGGCATCGCACCCGCGCTGGAAATCGCCCGCGAAGCGGAGTTCGTCGACCTGGACGGGCCGCTGTGGCTGAAGAACGATCATGCCGGCGGCGTGGAGCTGCAGGACGGCTTGCTCGCACCGCCCGCGCCCGGATTCTGGGGTGAATGACACCCATGCCGGACAGCGACGGGCTTCCCCGCTTTCCTTCGGGCGCCTTCTGCGTGGGAGGGGGAACCCGGCGCGATACCATGCGGGGCGCCTGCAACTTCGGGTACCGCGCACGGCCGCGCCTCTTCGATTCGACAAGCAAAAGGTAAAAGCAATGTCCGATTCCTCCATTCGCGCCGATGCGCTTCGCCGCGCCGCCTGGACGCGCACCGTGATCGCGGTGGCGATCGCGGCATTCAGCACGGCCGCGGCGGCGCGCGACAATCGTCCGCCCGCGCCCGATTTTTCGCATGCGCCCGCCGCAACCCAGGCCATGCTGGCCAAGGCCAAGCCGGTGACGGCGAGGCACGCGATGGTGGTTTCGGACCAGCACTACGCGACCGAAGCCGGCGTGCAGATCCTGAAAGAAGGCGGCAATGCCATCGATGCTGCGGTCGCGGTCGGTTACGCGCTCGCGGTGACGCAACCGTGCTGCGGCAACATCGGCGGCGGCGGCTTCATGACCATCCATCTCGCCAATGGCGAAAACCTGTTCCTCAACTTCCGCGAGAAGGCGCCGCTGAAGGCGACGCCGAACATGTTCCTCGACGCGCAGGGCAACGTGGTCGAAGGCCGCAGCACCGACACCTATCTCGGCGTCGGCGTGCCGGGCACGGTGATGGGGCTCGACACCGCGCTCGAGAAGTACGGCACGATGAGCATCGCGCAAGTCATCCGGCCGGCGATCAAGCTGGCGCGCGAAGGCTACGTGCTGGAAGAAGGCGACGCGAAGATCATCAACAACGATCTCGAAGCGCTCAACAGATATCCGGAATCCGCCGCGGTGTTCGGCAATGGCGGCAAACCGTGGAAGGCCGGCGACCGCGTGGTGCAGAAGGATCTCGCCAACACCCTGGAGAAGATCGCCAGGGGCGGCACCGACGCGTTCTACAAGGGCTCGATCGCCCGGGCCGTCGTGAAAGCCAGCGACGCCCACGGCGGCATCCTCAGCATGAAGGATTTCGCCAGCTACAACGTGGAATGGAAGAAGCCGCTGCAGTGCGAATACCGCGGCTACACCATTCTCTCGGCGCCGCCACCGAGCTCCGGCGGCACCACAATGTGCCTGGCGCTGAACATCCTGAAGCCGTATCCGGTCGCTGATTGGGGCTACGCGTCGACGAAGTTCGTGCACACCTTCGCCGAAGCCGAGCGCCGCGCCTTCGCGACGCGCAACACCTACCTCGGCGATCCGGATTTCGTCGACATCCCGATGGACAAGCTGATGTCGGCGTCCTACGCGGCGTCGCTGCGCGCGACCATCAAGCCGGACAAGGCCACGCCGTCATCCGAGATCAAGAGCTTCCTGCCGCCGAGCGAAGGCAACAACACCACCCATTACTCGGTGATGGACAGCCACGGCAACGCCGTGGCCGTCACCTACACCATCAACTTCCTGTTCGGCATCAAGCAGATCGCAGGCGACACCGGTTTCTATCTCAACGACGAGATGGACGACTTCACCGCCAAGCCCGGCGCATCGAACGGTGCGGGGCTGGTGCAGGGCGAGGCAGATGCGGTCGCACCGGGCAAGCGTCCCTTGAGTTCGATGACGCCGACGGTCGTACTGAAGGACGGCAAGCCCTTCATGCTGAGCGGCAGTCCCGGCAGCGCTACGATCATCTCCACCACCATGCAAAGCATCATCAACGTGGTCGACTTCGGCATGAACATGCAGCAGGCCGTCAACGCGCCGCACATCCACATGCAGTGGTATCCGGACGTCGTGTACGTCGGGCCGGGTTTGCTGACGCCGGAATCGAAGCAGAAGCTGGAAGGGATGGGCTACACGCTCAAGGAACGGCATCTCGGCGTGCTGGAATCCATCCTGGTCAACCCCGAAACCGGCATGCTGGAAGGCGCGAGCGATCCCCACCGCTCCGCTGGACTCGCGGCGGGTTACTGACTGGCCCGGCCTCGTAGCCCGGACGAAGTGAAGCGGAATCCGGGATGTGCCGGCGAATCTTCCCGGATTCCGCTGCGCTGCATCCGGGCTACACCATTGGCAGCTTCAATGCCGACAACCATTTCCGATCCGAACCCATCGCTGGCGATGACCGCCTCGATTGCCCACGCCGACCTCGCATGCCCTGAGGCAGCGTGCCTGGACGGCGTCGAACTCCCCGCTTTGGCACGACGCGTGGGCACGCCGTGCCACGTTTATTCCGCGAGCGCGATCCGGCAGCGCATCGAAGCCCTGCAGAAGGCCTTTCACGGGCTGGACGCACGGATCTGCTACGCGGCCAAGGCCAATTCGAATGTCGCGATCCTGCAACTGGTGGCTGATGCGGGATTGGGTGCCGACATCGTCTCGGGCGGCGAACTGTGGTGCTGCCTGCATGCCGGCATTCCCGCCGAACGAATCGTGTTTTCAGGCGTCGGCAAGACCGCGGACGAAATCGCGGACGCACTCGACGCAGGCGTCGCGCGCTTCAACGTCGAATCGGCGGACGAGCTGCACCTGCTGCAACGCGTCGCCGCGGAGCGCAACGTCGTCGCCAATGCCTCCGCGCGCATCAACCCCGACGTCGACGCCCTCACCCACGCCAAGATTTCCACCGGCAAATCGGAAAACAAGTTCGGCGTCGGCATCGACGAAGCACGCGGGTGGTTCGCGAACGGCGAGGCGCTGAAGCACGTGCGACTGGACGGCCTGCACGTCCACATCGGCTCGCAGATGCTGAGCCTCGCTCCGATTCGCGCGGCCCTGCAACGCGTCGCGGAATTCTGGCGCGAGCTGGCCGGCGCCGGACACACGATCCACAGCATCGACGTGGGCGGCGGCCTCGGCGTGTGCTATCGCGCCGGCCACGATCACCCCGTGTCGATCGACGACTACGCCAACGCAATCCGGGAAACGCTGGCAGGCTACGACGGCCGCATCCTGCTGGAACCGGGCCGCTGGCTGGTGGCCGAAGCCGGCGTGCTGCTGACGCGCGTGGTGCGCATCAAGCGTGGC
>DASSOQ010000117.1:0-11383 GCA_035700365.1 Rhodanobacteraceae bacterium
AGTTCGCGCATCCGCTCGACCAGGTCGCGGCCGCGCCGGTCGGCGTGCGCACGATGCACGATCAGGCTGAGCGCGTCCACCCGGTCGCCGTTGATCAAGACGTCCACGCGCACGAACGGGCCCGCTTCGAAGCGGTCGAAGCGGTAGTCCATCGACGCGTAGCCGCGGCTGACGGATTTCAGGCGATCGAAGAAGTCCAGCACCACCTCCGCCAGCGGCAACTCGTAACTGATCCGCACCTGGCTCGCGAGATACTGGATCGAACGCTGCACGCCGCGCTTTTCCTCGCACAGCGTGATCACGCTGCCCACGTGTTCCGCTGGCGTCAGGATGTCGGCGACGATGATCGGCTCGCGGATCTCCGCGACCTCGTTGGCCGGCGGCAGCTTGGCCGGATTGTCCAGGTCCAGCACGCTGCCGTCGCCGCGCAGCACCTGGTACACCACGGTCGGCGCGGTGGTGACGAGATTGAGGTCGTACTCGCGCTCCAGGCGCTCCTGGACGATCTCCATGTGCAGCATGCCGAGGAATCCGCAGCGGAATCCGAAACCCATCGCCTCGGACGATTCCGGTTCGAAGAACAGCGCGGCATCGTTGAGCCTCAGCTTGTCCAGCGCTTCGCGCAGTGCCGGGAAATCATCCGCCGCAACCGGAAACAACCCCGCGAACACGCGCGGCTGCATGTGCTGGAAACCCGGCAGCGGTTTCGGTGCGGGATCGCTCGCAAGCGTCAGGGTGTCGCCGACCGGCGCCCCGTGCACGTCCTTGATCGAGGCGTTGACCCAGCCCACCTCGCCGGCGCCCAGCCTGGGCGATTCCCTGCGCTTGGGCGTGAACACGCCGACGTTGTCCACCTGGTGGGTGCGGCCGGTCGACATCACCTGCAGCTTGTCGCCGGGCTTGATCTCGCCCTGCATCACCCGCACCAGCATCACCACGCCAAGATAATTGTCGAACCAGGAATCGATGATCAGCGCCTGCAGCTTGTCGGTGTCGCGGGGCCTGGGCGGCGGGATCCTTGCGACGATCGCCTCGAGTACCTCGACCACGTTCTCGCCGGTCTTGGCGCTGATCGCGACGGCGTCGTCAGCGTGGATGCCGATCACCGCCTCGATCTCTTCCTTCACCTTGGGGATGTCGGCGGTGGGGAGGTCGATCTTGTTCAGCACCGGCACGACTTCGAGGCCCATCTCGACCGCGGTGTAGCAGTTCGCGACCGACTGCGCTTCGACGCCCTGCGCGGCATCGACGACCAGCAACGCGCCCTCGCACGCGGCCAGCGAGCGCGAGACTTCGTAACTGAAGTCCACGTGGCCGGGCGTATCGATGAAATTCAGTTCATAGGTGTTGCCGTCGCGCGCGGTGTACGGCAGCGACACCGATCGCGCCTTGATGGTGATGCCGCGCTCGCGCTCGATCGGGTTGTCGTCCAGCACCTGTGCTTCCATCTCGCGCTCGCTCAAGCCGCCGCAGATCTGGATGATCCGATCGGCCAGCGTGGACTTGCCGTGGTCGATGTGGGCGATGATGGAAAAGTTGCGGATCTGCTGCATGGGTACGCGGACGTCGGCGTCGGGTGGCGCAAACGGGCGATTATCGCATGGAGGGGCCAGGGACCGGGGACCCGAAGAAAGGTCAACCGCGGTCAGGGAGAGAGAACCTGGGGGGAGACCGGCAGGAGCCGCAAGACCCGCGTCGCGGCAAAAAAGCCGCGACGCATTGGATGTTCCGGGAACCGGTACCCGGCCCCGGCTTCTCGTCGTTACATCTGCGCGAACTTGAACGTCGCGCCGCTCGGCTCGACCGCCGCCTTCACCGCTGCTTCGTCGGCCTTGTCACCGATGAACAGCACGACCACGCCCTTGAAGGAACCCGGCGACGCCTGCTTGAACGCGTTTTCCAGCACCTGCGCGGTGGTGGACGAGCTGGGGCCACCCGCGGCGACCATGTTGCCCGGCAGCACGGTCGCCTGCACCACCGTGTCGAGCTGATCCTGGACGCGTGCAAGGGTCGCCGCCGGGGACGATTCATTGTCCGCGCCGGCCGCGGTGCCGGCCACGGCCGGCGCCGCGCCGGGAGCAGCCGCCGCCGTCGACATGCCCGTTGCGGCCTGCGCGGAGGAACCCGTCACGGCCGCGACCACCGACGCCGGGACCTCGGGCACGAAATAGACGTACGGGTTGTTGGTGATGTTGCCCATGTTGTCCTGGACGATCTGGCTGAGATAGTTCTGCCAGGCCTTCATGCAGTCCGGATCGTCACTCGAGCAGGTCGGCTTGGTGGCTGCGGCCTGCGTGGTCGTGTTGGCCTGGTTGCCATTGTTGTTGCAGGCACTGAGACCCACGGTACCCAGCAGCGCGATGGCGGCGATGAAAAGGAATTTGCGCATGGCGATTACCTCGATGACTTGCGTGGAACGGCAGGACCAGCTCGCCCCCCCGGCTTGTGTCGGTGCCGACGCAAGGCCTTCTGGACAGCCGGATGGACAAAATCGGAAACGTCGCCGCCGAGGCTGGCGATCTCCCGCACCAGCGACGAGGAAATGAAGCTCCATTCCTCCGCCGGCGTCAGGAACAGCGTCTCGGCCTGCGGGATCAGGTGGCGGTTCATGCTCGCCAACTGGAACTCGTATTCGAAGTCGGAAACCGCCCGCAGCCCCCGCAGGATCACGGTGGCGCCGCATTCGCCCACGAAGCGGGCCAGCAGCGTATCGAAGCCGCGTACCTCGACATTGGGGATGTCGCCGAGCGCGGTCCGTGCCAGTTCGACCCGCTCCTCGAGATCGAAGCGCGGTGCCTTGCCGCTCGATTTCGCCACGGCCACGATCACCTTGTCGAACAGCGGCGCGGCGCGCGCCACCAGGTCGCCGTGGCCGTGGGTAATCGGATCGAAGGTGCCCGGGTACACCGCGATGCGGCGGCTGGATCGGCTTGGCTTGTCGGTCCCCATGGCCCATTGTGCCATCTTGCGGCGCCCACTTGGCAGTTCGCGGCTCATGCGGCGGGCCACGCACCGCTCCGCTCGATCCGGAACAGCGTTGCCCGCACCGCGCCCGCGTCGCGCTGGCGATGGATTGGCCATTGCGGGGGCGCGGGCCACTCGTCGGTCTCGCCGGTTTCGACGTACACCCATGCACATGGCGCCAGCCACTGATTGGCGTCGAGCGACGCGGCGGCCTGTTGCCACGCGGCCGCGGTGAACGGCGGGTCCAGGAACACGATGTCGAATGGTTCCGGCGGGGCGTTCGCGAGCGCGCGCAACGCATCGACGCAGCGCACCTCGCCGCCGGCCTGGTGCAACCGGGCGAGGTCCGCTTCGATTGCCGCCGCCTGCTCGCGGTCGCGCTCGAGGAACACCGCCGAGCGCGCGCCGCGCGACAGCGCCTCGATGCCCAGTGCGCCGGTGCCGGCGAACGCATCCAGCACGCGCGCGCCCTCGATCACCGGCGCCAACCAGTCGAACAGCGTCTGGCGCAGCCGCTGCGGCGTGGGCCGCAGTCCGGCCACCGCCGGGACGCTCAACCGCGATCCGCGCAGGCGGCCGCCGATGATCCGTACGTGACCTTGGGGCTCTCGATTGGATCTTGTCATGCAGCTTTCGTGAACAGTCACGCCAGGGAAGGCCGTTCTGGCCCCGCACATTCCGAGGCACGCAATGTCGTTTTGGGGTTGAACGGAGCCGCGATCAGGGATGATCGCACACAGCTCACGTTGGGGCACCGGTGTTAGCATCTGCGGGCTGAGTTCCCTGTCTTGAATGCAATGCCCAATCTCTGGACCCGACTGGCCGATCGAAAAAAGCGCGAGGAGCCTTTGCCGCCCTCTCCGGATGCCGACGCAGCCATGCCCGATCCGGGCAGGGACGCGCCACCGGAAAGCGTACCGGCGCGCGCCGGGCCCGGCTTGCCGGAGGCGCCGCTGCCGAACCGGGCCGAAACACCGGATGACCTGCTGGCGCCTGCGGAAAAGCCGCGCCGCGGCTGGCGCGAACGCTTGTCCGGAAGCGGATTCGCGCGCGGCTTGTCGTCGCTGTTTGCGCGCAACCCGCCGCTCTCCGATGACCTGCTGGACGAGCTGGAGGTGACGCTGCTGTCCGCTGACGTCGGCGTCGGCGCCACCACCGAATTGATCGGCGAATTGCGCCGGCGGATGCACAAACGCGAATTTCCCGACGCGGCCGCATTGCGCGATGCCCTGCGCGAACGCCTGGTTGCGTTGCTGGAACCGGTGGCGCGGGAACTGGACGTCGGCACCGCCAAACCCTTCGTGTTGCTGGTGGTCGGCGTCAACGGCGTCGGCAAGACCACCACGATCGGCAAGCTCGCGCGCCGTTACGTGCACGAAAAGCGCAGCGTGCTGCTGGCCGCCGGAGACACCTTCCGCGCCGCGGCGGTCGCGCAGCTCCAGGAATGGGGCGCGCGGCTCGGGGTGCAGGTCTGCGCGCAGGGACAGGGCGCGGATTCGGCCAGCGTGATCTTCGATGCCTTGCAGATGGCGGTCGCGCACCAGGAGGACGTGTTGATCGCCGACACCGCCGGGCGCCTGCACACCCGTTCGGGATTGATGGACGAACTCGCGAAGGTCAAGCGGGTGCTCGGCAAGCTCGATGCCGACGCCCCGCACGAGGTGCTGATGGTGATCGACGGCACCACCGGCCAGAACGCCATCAGCCAGGTGCGCCAGTTCATCGGCGCGGTCGGCGTCACAGGGCTTGCAGTCACCAAGCTCGACGGCACCGCCAAGGGCGGCGTGGTGTTCGCGCTGGCGCGCGAGTTCGCGCTGCCGATCCGCTACGTGGGCCTCGGCGAACGTGCGGAGGACCTGCGCGTGTTCAATGCGCGCGCTTTCGTCGACGGGCTGCTGCCCGCAAACTGAGTGCCTGGGTCCGCGCCATCGTCGCGGCACCTTCTGCGCTGGATCGCCATCGGGGTCCTGGTGGTGCTGGCCGCGCTGGCGGTGGCGCTGGCGATCTACGTCCACAGCCTGCTGCAACCGCAGCGCTTCACCTCCCTGATTGAAAACGACCTCGCCGCGGTCGGGCTGCGCCTCGAGATGCGGGCACCGGCCGAGCCGACCTTGTTCCCGCGCCCCGCCGTGCAATTGAAGGGGTTCACCCTCACCGCCATCGGCTCGGACACGCCCATACTGCAGGCGGCCGGTGCGACGATCGTGGTGCCGTGGCGCGCACTGCTGCATGGTGAAGTCGCGATCGAACGGATCGACGTGGATGCGCCCCGGCTTGACCTCGGCGAACTCCAGTCGCTGTTCGCCAGGCTGCCCCATCGGGCCGGTGGCGGCGCACCGCGCCTGCCCACCATCGCGACCGGAATACGCATGAGCCACGGCACCCTCACCCGCAACGGGTCGCCTCTGCTGTTCGACTTCGGCCTCCAGACCGGCGCGCTGGCGCCCGGGCAGGCATTCGGGCTGGACGCCTCGGGTCGTTCCGCGGCAGGCCGGCAGTTCGCGGTGCACGTGGACACCGTCCCTTCGGCACCCCGGGACGGCGCCATCGATTTCGATCCGCTGCGTATCCATTTCACGGCAGATCCCGGCCCCGCCCTGCTCCTCGACGGCCAGGGAACCTGGCGCGGGGGCGAGGATCTTGCGCTGCAGCTCGAGGGCACGTTGCAACACCGCATGCCGGCACCCGCGGCCAGCGGCGCAACGGCAGCGGGCGCGACTTCCGCACCCGGTACGGCGGCCGCAAGGACCGATCGGGCCGTCAGCGACGAGGTCGCGATCGAACTGCAGCCGGCGCGCGGCGACCGTCCCCTCACCGTTGCCCTGAAGCTCGACGGCAACGATGCGCACGTCGACATGCGGTTGCGACCGACGGAATTCGGGGCGTGGTGGAACCGGTTGCTGGCCGGGGCGCCAGGCCAGCCTCCCGCGCCGCTGCCGTTCGAAGGCGCCGCGCAGGTCCGGGAGCTAGACCTCGGCTGGCTGAAGGCCAAGGGGCTGCGGATGGAAGCCACGCCCGGCGTGGCTTCGGCATCCAGCGCTTCCGCCACGCCGGCGCCTGCTTCCACCGGCGCCGCGGAACACTGAGGAGCACCTGGATGGACGCCTTCGCCAGGCGCCTGCTCGAGTGGTACGACCGGCACGGCCGCCACGACCTGCCCTGGCAACACCCGCGCACGCCCTATCGCGTCTGGATATCGGAGGTCATGCTGCAACAGACCCAGGTCGCGACCGTGCTCGGATACTTCGAGCGCTTCGTCTCCGCGCTGCCCGGGCTCGCCGCACTCGCCGCCGCGAGCGAAGACCGGGTGCTGGCCTTGTGGTCGGGACTGGGTTACTACCGCCGCGCGCGCCACCTGCACGCCGCCGCCAAGGTGTGCGTTGCACGGCACGGCGGCCGGTTGCCGAAGGATTTCCAGGCACTGGCCGAGTTGCCCGGGATCGGACGCTCGACGGCTGGCGCGATCCTCGCGCTCGGGAACGGGCAGCGCCACGCCATCCTCGATGGCAACGTCAAACGCGTGCTCTGCCGCTACCACGGCATCGAAGGCTGGCCCGGCGAATCCCGCATCCAGGACGTGCTCTGGCGGCACGCCGCGACGCATACGCCGGCGATCCGAGTCGCCGATTACACCCAGGCCATCATGGACCTCGGCGCAACCGTCTGCACGCGCAGCCGGCCGGATTGCGAACGCTGTCCGCAGCGACGCGGGTGTGTCGCATACCGGGACGGATCCACGGCAGCATTGCCGACCCCACGCCCCGTCCGCCAGCTGCCCGAACGACAGTCGGCGTGGATCGTGTTGCGCGATCCGCACGATCGGGTATTGCTGGAGCGCCGCCCGCCGCAGGGTGTATGGCCGGGGTTGTGGAGCCTGCCGGAAGCCGCCACCGAAGACGACGCCCGGATCGCCACCGGCCGGTATGCGGACATCGCCGATCGAGCCGGCAACGACTTGCCCGTGATACGCCACCAATTCACGCACTTCGTCCTGCACGCCTCGCCGATCGAGTGGCGGGGCGTGCGGATCCGCGGCAGCGTGGCCGAGGGCCCGGAAGCACGCTGGTGCGATGCCGCTGAGCTCGCGCGGCTGGGGCTTCCGGCGCCGGTGAGGAGATTGCTGCTCGGTCTCCTGCAGGACCCAGCGGACGCCGGCGCCGCCGGTCCTTCCACCAGGGCGGCGCAGCGTGTCCCTGCCGCCACCACAGGGTGAGCCGTGATGACCCGCATCGTCTTCTGTGAAAAATCCCGGCGCGAAACCGAAGGGCTCGACCGACCACCCTGGCCTGGCGAACTCGGTCAGCGCATCTACGAGCACATCGGCAGGGAAGCGTGGCAGGAGTGGCTCGACTACCAGACCATGCTGATCAACGAGAACCGGCTGTCGCCCGCCGATCCCGCCACGCGCAGGCTGCTGGCCACCGAGATGCAGCGCTTCCTGTTCGGCGACGGCGATCCCGTCCAACAAGACACGGAAGCGTAGGGCGGAACCCGCGCAGCGGTCCATGTCGGCGGATCGATACGAGCCCTGCCGCATAGGGCGCGCTGCAAGCCACACCACCGGCGCCGGGCATGCCGGCGGGAAACGCTCAGCCGCCCGAGGTCGATCCGGCCTTCGCCTTCGCCTCGTCCTGCTTCAGCTTCAATTCGTTCACCGGCGTGATCTTGAGGATCTTGCAGCGCTGGTTGTCGAACGTCACGAAGTCGAAGTTCCGGTACAGGGTGTTGCTCTTGGAAGTCAGCCCGATGCCGTTCGCGAAAGCGAGGTTGGTACAGGGGGTTTCGACCGTCAGCAGGTACAACCTGTTGACCCCGAACCAGATCGCCACGGTATCCGGCGCGAGGTACTGGAAACCGTTGATCTGGAAATAGCGGACATGGTCCACCGGGGCTTCGACATAGCGCTGGTAACGGGCGAGGTCCTTCGCCTCGCTGGAGGTCTGCTGGGCGCATGTAGGGCCCGCGAACGCCCCGCCGAGCAAGGCCGCGACGGCCGCGATCTTGCAGAATGTCTTCATCCTGGCGCACCTCTTCGCCATGGAGGTTTTTTCACTATACTGCCGCCGCGGCGCATCGGCAGGCGAGCCCATGCCGGGCGCCCATTGCCAGTGACAGGAGCCATCCGTCCGTGTCCCACAACCCCAGGACGAATGCAGGACCCGGTCCTGCGCGTCCGCCCACGGCATCGCGAGCGCGGCCGCTGGCATGGATCGCACGGCCACTCTCCAGACTTTCCACCAGCCGCTTCAACCTGCGCGCGGGGCTGACCTGCGATGGGCTGATCAGCGTGGTGCTGGTCGCCGCCGCGTTCGGGTACGGGCAGATCCGGGCCGCGGGCGCCGCAATCACCATGCTCGCCGGCCTCGTCGCGTTCACCTTCATCGAATACGCCGCGCACCGCTGGCTTTTCCACGGCCGCACCGGCCCGTTCGAGGCCGGACACAACAACCATCACCGCGATCCGCTGGGCTACGACGCACTACCATTCTTCCTGCCCCCGATATTCATGTGCGCGCTGGCAGCGATGTTCGCGCTGGCGATCCCGGCCGGCTACGCGCTGCTGCTCGCCGGCGTCATCGCCGGCGGCTACGCGGCCTACGGCATGGCCCACGTCGTGATCCACGCCCGCCGCTTCAAGAGTCCGCTGATGCGGCGCTGGGCGGGCTTCCACAACATCCACCACTACCACCCGGAGAGCAATTTCGGGGTGACCACGGGGTTGTGGGACGTGCTGCTCGGCACCTGCTACCGGCGCACGTCCCGGCCGGCGGCGCCGCATCCCTGAGGAGGAAACGCTCGGGGCCGGAGTCGATGGACCCGGATCCGTGCGCGGCGGCAGCTTGACCTGGATCGGCCCGGGTCGACCTCGGCCCACGCATTGCCGGCTTCGTACCCTGGGCTGCCGCCGCAGCGGCCGCGACCGTTTATCATTCTCATTCGCGTCGCCATCCGGAGTGGCCATGGACCGCCGTGATTTCCTCAAGGCCGCCGGCCTGTCTGCGCTGGCCACCGGCCTCTTTCCGGCCGGGGAATCGTTCGCAGGCGACCCGCTCTTGCCGGCACCGGCCGCGTCGAGCGCTGCCGCGGTCAGCAAGGCCGACTACACCCTGCACATTGCAACCGGGGTGCTGGAACTCGCCCCGCAACGGTTCGTGTCGACCACGCTCTACGACGGCGATTTCCCGGGGCCGCTGCTGCGTTTCCGGCAGGGCGAGCGAGCCGTCGTCGACATCCTCAACGACACCGGCCGCGATGAACAGGTGCACTGGCACGGCCAGTTCCTGCCCGACAGCGTGGATGGAGCGTTCGAGGAACGCACGCCAGCGATCCCGGCCTACGGCCAGCGCCGCGAGGTCTTCATCCCGAAACCGGCGGGGCTGCGCTTCTACCACACGCACGTGCGCGCGGGCGCCGATCTTTCGCGCGGCCTGTATACCGGCCAGGCCGGTCCCGTTTACATCGAACCGCGGCACGACCCCGGCGCGTACGACCGCGAGGTGTTCCTGACCCTCAAGGAGTTCCTGCCCTACCTCACCCGCCTCGACGACGACACGCCCTTCATGCAGCCGTCCGGCATGGAACTCGACCTCGTCACCGTCGCGGCGCACTCTGACCCGGACGCCGGCAAGGTGCCGCCGGGCTTCGAGCTGGCGTACGGCGCGTCCACCATCAACGGCAGGATGCTCGGCCACGGCGAGCCGCTGCGGGTGAAGCGCGGTGAACGCGTGCTGCTGCACGTCATCAACGCGAGCGCCACGGACAACCATGGCCTCGCACTGCCCGGCCACTCGTTCGAAGTGGTCGCACTGGATGGCAATCCGGTCCCGCATCCCGCGAAGGTGCCGGTGTTGTGGCTGGGCGCCGCCGAGCGGGTATCGGCGATCGTCGAGATGGACCGCCCCGGCGTCTGGGTGCTCGGCGACCCCATCGACGCCAATCGCGAAAACGGCATGGGCATCGTGGTCGAATACGCGGGCGCCACCGGCAAGCCACGCTGGCAGGCCCCGCCGGCGTTCGACTGGGATTACCGGCTGTTCGCCAACGCGGGGCGCCCTGCGGTCGCCCCGGACGCAACCATCGACATGCTGATCACCGCGCGCCAGGGCGCAGCCGACGGCTTCGATCGATACGCCATCGATGGCGTTTCCTACGACTGGAAGACGATGCCGGTGACCCGCAAGCTGGAGCTCGGCCGCCGCTACCGCCTGCGCTTCCGCAACGCCAGCGGCGACATCCACCCGCTGCACCTGCACCGCCACGCCTTCGAACTCACCAGCCTGCACGGCCACGCCACCGCCGGGGTGATGAAGGACGAGGTGCTGGTGCCGCCGTTCCAGACGACCGAAGTCGACTTCACCGCCGACATGCCGGGCCTCAGCCTGTTCCATTGCCACATGCAGCAGCACATGGACTTCGGCTTCATGGCGTTGTTCGAGACGGTGTGAGGAAACATCGCGGCTCGGCGGCCCGCCGGGGCAACCGGCCCGGGGTACACGCCGCGATTACATTCCCGCGCGTAGCCTGTAGGGTCGCAACGAACCGAACGGAGGCAATCATGGCAACGCTGAAGACGACGCTTCTGGTGGGCCTGGCCGGCGCGATGGCCACAGGACTCGCGTTCGCGGCTCCGGGCCAGGGCGATGCAAGCGCGGAGGTCGGCACCGCCCACGCCCACGCACTGATGGCCAAGACCGCGAACACGGTGGCGATGGCACAAACCCACCTGCACCACGTGATCAATTGCCTGGTCGGCCCGGACGGCGCCGGTTTCGACGCGGCCGCCGGCAATCCGTGCAAGGGCAAAGGCAATGGCGCGATCCCGGATGCCGCGAGCAATTCCGCGCTGCACGGGAAACTGCAGAGCGCCCTGGCCGATGCGCAGGCCGGCCTGAAGGCGGACTCGCTGAGCGCCGTGCAGGAGGACGCCGGCAAGGCCGCAGCCACCCTGCAGGCCGCTTCCGGGGCGCAATCGGGCGCGGCGGCGGCCAGTTCGACCTGGTAGGCCACGGGGACCGCGTGCGGCAGCCGCGGCGTCCCTGACATGGATCAGCATCGCCGGCTATGGCCGGCGCGATACTGCGCGGTCCGTGCGAACCGGTAGATGTGCATGCGCTACGCAGGTGTCTCCAGCAGCATCCTCGACGCCGTCGGCGATACCCCGCTGCTTGAAATCGACGGCGTGTTCGCCAAGTGCGAATTCCTGAACCCGTCCGGGTCGATCAAGGCGCGCATCGCGAAATACATCATCGAACGCGCCGAGGAAACCGGCGCGATCAAGCCGGGCGACACCATCGTCGAAGCCACCAGCGGCAACACCGGCAATGCATTCTCGATGGTGGCCGCAGTGAAAGGCTACCGGATGATCGTGGTGATGCCGGAAGGCTTGTCGAGCGAGCGCGTCGCGATCTCGCGTGCCTAC
>DASSOQ010000118.1:0-10384 GCA_035700365.1 Rhodanobacteraceae bacterium
GAAGCGAAGTGCTACCTGTACCTTGCGCTGCTCGGCCTCGTCGGCCTGAGGCGCCGCTGGCTCTCGGTGCTCGCCTTCGTGGTCGTCGCGTTCCTGTATTTGCGGTCGCCGACGGGCCAGGGCCTCAAGTACCTTTACATCCTGTTTTTTGCCACGGGCCTTTGCGCCCGGCAGTTCACGGCGGAAGTCCTGCGGCACCGCATCGCCTGGTCATTCGTCGGCCTGGCCGCATTCATCGCGGCCGCGGCGAGCGGTCGCCAGGACCTGGCGACCTGGACCATCGTCGCGCCACTGGTGCTGGTGGCGGGTTCGATGAACACGCCGGGCGTCAGGTCCGCCGGGCGCTTCGGCGACCTGTCGTACGGCATCTACATCTACGCCTATTTCGTGCAGCAGCTCAGCGTGCGGTACTGGCCCGCCAACGGTTCGATGGCCGGCACGCTGGGGGTGTCCGTGGTCGTGACGGCGGCGCTGGCGTGGGGTTCCTGGCACGCGGTGGAAGCGCCGGCACTGCGGCTGAAGCGTCGCCTGCGCCGCTGGTTCCCCGACCGCGCGGCCTGATTGCCGTCGGTGCGTGCGGATTCCCCCCAGCGGCGCCGACCCGGTTCAATCCGCCGCGAATGAGCGCGTCCTGGAGGTGGACGGAGCCACGCACGCGTCCGGGAGGCGGTCGGCGAATTCGCCGCGCAAGCGCTGCCATTCCATCTTCAGCCAGGGCGTGAAGCGGTCGGGTGCTTCCGAGATTTCGCGGTCCAGCGCATCGGGTGCGACGTACCGCCACGCCGCGATTTCGGTTTCGTTGACCCGCACCGGCGCGTCGGACGTACCGACGTACACCCAGCACAACTCGGATTCCGAACCGCCGTCGCCGTATTCGGCGTGGTACTGGAACTTGTAGACGAATTCGAGCGGGCAGGTGAACCCGAGTTCCTCGGCGAGGCGCCGGCGGGTCGCGGTTTCCATGTCCTCGCCGCCGCGCGGATGGCTGCAGCAACTGTTGGCCCAGTACCCGGGCCACAACGGCTTGCCGGTGGCGCGCTGCTGCAACAGCAACTCGCCCGCCGGGTTGAACACGAACAGCGAGAACGCCCGGTGCAGGAGGCCCTGTCCGGCGTGCGCGTCGGCCTTGCTGGCGTGCCCGATCTCGCGGTCGGCCGGATCCACCAGGATCAGCCGCTCGCTGTCGAACGAAACCACCCGGTTGTCCGCGTCGTCAGCCAATGTTCGTTTCCATCGCCTGGTAGCCGGCCTGTTGCAGCGCGCGCACGACACGTCCGGGGTCGTCGGGGCAGAGCGCGATCATCGCGCCGCCGCCACCGCCGCCCGTGAGCTTGGCGCCGACGGCGCCGTTCGCGCGTGCGACCTGGATCATTTCCTCCAGTTCCCAGCTCGACACCTGCAAGGCATTGAGCTGGCCCTGGCAGATATTCATCAGTTCGCCGAACTGCTGCAAGTCCCAGGCCGCCAGGGCCTTGACGCCCTGCATCGCGAGCGCGTCGATTTCGTCGAAGATGCGTTCGTAGAGCTTGCGGTTGCGCTGCCAGGCTTCGCGCACGCACCGCACCGTCTTCGCGGTCAGGCTCTCCACCCCGGACAGGCCGACCACCACGGGCAATGGCCTGGCGAAGTGGAGCGATTCGACGACCGGCGGTTCACCGCGCTGGAACAGCAGCGGTTGCCCGTAGGTCGCCACGGTGTTGTCGATGCCGGACGGCGTGCCATGCGCAACCCGCTCGCATTCGTAGGACAGCGCGCAGACCTGCTGGTCGCTGAGGCCGAGCGCGCAATGCCGGTCCAGCGCGCGGATCACCGCGACCGCGAGCGCCGCCGAGCCACCGAGGCCGTTGGCGCGGGGCAGGTTCGGATAAACCTGGATGCGCAGAGGCCGATGGGTGAGTTCCAGCTTCTCGAGGATCAGCGCCAGCGACTGAAGCAGTGAGCCGGGGTGCTTGGTTCCGGGCACCAGGCGCTGCTCGACGCCCCAGCGCGGGATGATGAGCTGGGTGCCGTCCTTCGATTCCTCGGCGCGCGCGCGGATCGCCATCGGCACCGGCACCGCGATCGCGTGGCGGCCGTACACCACCGCGTGCTCGCCCAGCAGGATCGCCTTGCCGTAGCCGGTCGCGTATTCGGCCTCGTCCACGGGCTCGAAGCCGTGCGCGACGGTCTTCGCCTCGGGCTGGGCCTGGTCGGTGACTTCCGCGATGATCTCCTTGGCTTTCCACACCTTGACCTCTCCGCTGTCGAGCAAGCGTTCGACGACCGTGTCGAAGATTTCCGGCGCCGCCCCCGCCGTCGCGGCGACGCTGCGCGCGTGCAGCGTCATGTGGCCTTGCTGGATGCCGTCGGTGACGAGCGCACGCAGCGCCGAGAAGTTCTGCGCAAGCCCCACCGCGCCCATGATCTCGGCGAGTTCGCGCGCGCTTCCGGCCTTGAGCAGGCGCAGGTTGAGCGCCACGGTCGCGTTGGATTGCAGGTTGCCGCCGACGGTCCCGACCTTCATCGGCATCTCGATGTTGCCGACCAGGTTGCCTTCGTCATCCTTGTACCACCGGGTCAGCGAGGTGTAGTGCTCGCCGCGCGCCGCGTAGGCATGCGCGGCGGCCTCGAGCGCGCGCCAGTCGTTGCCGGTGGCGAGCGCGACCGCATCGACGCCGTTCATGATGCCCTTGTTGTGGGTGGCGGCGCGGTAGGGATCGCAGACCGCGAGGTCGTTGGCGAGGATGATGCCGTCGCGCACCTGCTCGCCGTCGTAGCCGTTGCCGGCGAGGAGCTTCGTGGGGATTACCGCTTTCGCCCATACCAGCGCGCGGTCGGTGAGGTTGGACAGGATCCGCAGGAAGACCTTGCCGCCGGTGATGCCTTCGATCAGCGGCGCCACGCCTTCGCACATGGTGTTGACCATGTTCGCGCCCATCGCGTCGCAGGTGTTCACCAGCAGGTGCAGCACCACCATGTCGCGGCGTCCATCGGCGGCCGGGTGGATGCGCACTTCGATGTCGCGGGCGCCGCCGCCGCGCGCCACCATCTTGGGGTGCAGGCTGTTGGCGAGGTTGAGGATCTCCTGCTTGCGCTGCAGCAGCGCGTTCTGCGCCGCCGGCGAATTGTCGACATCGACGATCTGCACCTGGCCGATCAGGATCGGTTCGGTCGAGCGCGTGGTGAATCCGCCCGCTGCCCGAACCACTTTCGCGGCGGAGGACAGCGCCGCCACGATCGAGGGCTCCTCGACCACAAGTGGCACCACGCGATCCTTGCCATTGACGAGGAAATTGAGACCGAGCCCGAGCGGCAGGCCCATCACGCCGATCACGTTCTCGATCATCTTGTCGGCGCGCGCGACCGTGAGCGTGTGGCCGCCGCTCAAGAGGGTCTGGAAATCCTCGCGCGACAACATCCCGCGCTCGCGCACGAGGTTGACGCGCTCGGGCACCGACAACTTGTAGAAACCCGGCATCCTCGACTGGTCCATGCTTGTTCCTCGATGCTTCAATCGGCAACGTTCGTTTCCAGACCCCGCGGGTCCGCACCCAGCTCGATCACGGCGAATCCGGCTTCGGTGGCCCGCCCGGCGAATTCCCGCAACCGCATATCATCCATGGCGAACGTGACGCCCACGTCACCGCCGCCCGCGCCGCAGCTCTTGTAGACCACCCCGCAGCCCGCAGCCAGGGCAGCGAGGACACGATGCCCGCGGCTCGCGATGTCCACGCCGCCGGCCTCGCCGAAGCGCGCGAGCGCCTGCGCGTAGTCGCCGAGGCTGGACAGGAAGGATGCGGCATCGTGGGAGGCAACGTCGTCGACGCCACGTGAAGCCATTGTAGCGAGTTCGTGGGTGCGGCGGGTGTATTCCGCCGGTTCGCGCTCGCGCCAGGCCGCGATCTTCGCCAGCATGGCGGCGGTCGAAGCAGGCCGCCCGCTGAACACGCAGCACCAGTGCAGGCCATCCGGGAGCTGCATTGGCACGCACCCGGCGGCTCCGCCACGGAGTTCGAAGCGCGACAGTCCGCCCGCGAGGGCGGCGGCGATGTCGATGCCGCTGCCGCGCCCGTGCTGGATCGCGCGGTGCACCGCGATGGCTTCCTCGAGTGTCGGGCCGGGCCGCCCGGCGCATGCGTGCAACGCGCCGACGAGGGCGACGGTGATCGCGGCGCTGGAGCCGAGGCCGAGCTTCATCCGCCCAGCGGCGTGGTCGAGGAAGAACGCATCGCTGTCGAGTTCGATGTGGCAGGGCGGGAGCGTGGCCACGAACGGCAGTTGCGCGAACAGCGCCGCCAGCCATTCCAGTTTCGGCGCCGGCGTGCCGCGCCATTCGACGCCATCGGCATCCAGGCGCAGGGATGCCTCGGCGCCGAGGGTGGGGGAGACGATTTCCCATGCGGGGCCGCCGGTGGTGGTGAGTGCCACGCGGGCGCGGCGATCCACCGCCAGCACCAGCGCGGGTGCGCCTTCGAGCACCGCGTATTCGCCGAGCAGCACCAGCTTGCCCGGCGCGCTGGCGGCAACTTGCATCAGGCGTGGTCCCCGGTCGCACAATCCTCGACGGCGCGCTCCTCGAT
Organism: Rhodanobacteraceae bacterium; assembly: GCA_035700365.1. Lineage (GTDB taxonomy): Bacteria > Pseudomonadota > Gammaproteobacteria > Xanthomonadales > Rhodanobacteraceae > 66-474. Next base: position 4,560 of record DASSOQ010000118.1, read on the forward strand.
CACGCGCGCGCCGTGGCCAAGTCCGCTCGCCAGCACGTCTTCGACGCCGGGGATCTCGCCGAGGGCATCGGCCACCCGCGCCGCCGCCTCCGGCAGGCAAACGGCCTTGACCTGCGGACCGGCATCGATCGTGAAGAACGTGCCCAGCCCTTCGCTGTCGCGAAGGGCGCGCACGCGCCGCATGCATTCGACCGTCGCGCCGTTCCAGTAGATCAGCCCGGGTCGGGTGGACAGCATCACCGCGTGCATCGCGAGGCAACTCGCTTCTCCGACGTCGGCCAGCTTGTCGAAATCGCGCCTCCGCACCGCAGCGCGTGCGGCATCGAGATCCCGTCCGCCGCCCGCGATCCAGTCGTGATAGAACGGCGACGTGCGCCGCGTGAGGTCCATGCCCACGCGCGAGCTGGTGGTTTTCGCGGCGCGGGTGGTGATCGCGATCACCACGGCGAGCGGCCACGCCTCCGGATCGAGCAACGGCGTCGCGAACGCGTCTTCGCCGTCCGCGCGCGTGCCGGCCGCCATCTCCACGAAGCCGCCGAAGATCGAACGCGCCGCCGAGCCCGAACCGCGCCGCGCCAGCCGCGAAAGCGACGATGCGTCCAGATCCATTCCGAGCGCGCGGTCGGCCGCCACCGCGAGCGCGGCAAAACCCGACGCCGAGGAGGCGAGGCCGGCGCCGGTCGGAAAGTCGTTCGCGCTGGCCACCCGGGCACGGGTGGTGACGCCCGCGCGCGTGCGCAGCAGGTCGAGGAACGCGGAAATCTTCCGCGACTCGGCCTCGTCGCGGCGCCCGTTCAGGACGATGTCGTCTTCTCCGAGCGCGGGATCGAGACGGACCGACGTGCGCGTGTGCAATCCGTCGAGCGTGATCGACAGCGACCCCGACGCCGGCAGGTTCAGCGCATCGTCGCGCTTGCCCCAGTACTTCACCAGTGCGATGTTGGGATGCGCGAGCGCGGTCGCCCGCCCGGGTGGCGATGTCATCGGCAGTATCCGTTGGCCCGGAACCATTGTATTGCGTCGGACAACGCGGCCCGGGCGGGACGCGCGCGATAGCCGAGTTCGGTTTCGGCGCGATGGCTCGTGAAATACATCTTGTGCTGCGCCAGCTTGACGCCGTCGACCGTGATGGTGGGCGCGCGGTCGCGGACCCGCGCCCAGGCCTCGGCGGCGCGCGCGACCGGCAACAACGCGCGGTGCGGCAACCGGACCTTCGGGCCCGCGCGCCCGGTCAGCTCCGCGACGGTCGAAAGGATCTCGCGCAGGCTCATGTTCTCGCCACCGAGGATGTAGCGGCGGCCGCGCTCGCCGCGCTGGAACGCCAGTACGTGGCCCTCGGCGACATCGTCGACGTGCACGATGTTGAGCCCCGTATCGACGTAGGCCGGCATCTTGCCGCGGGCCGCATCGACGATCATCTGGCCGGTGGGCGTCGGCTTGCGGTCGCGCGGTCCCACCGGCGCGGACGGGTTCACGATCACGATGTCCTGCCCGGCGCGCGCGCGCCTCCGCGCCATTTTTTCCGACAGGTATTTCGAGCGCTTGTACTCGCCGATCATGTCGGCGTAACCCGCGGGCGTTTCCTCGTCGGATGGCGTGCCGTCTTCATGCAGCCCCAGCGTGGCGACGCTCGAGGTGTGCACCACCCGCGCGACGCCGGCACTGCGCGCGGCCGCGAGGATGTTGCGGGTGCCGCGCACGTTGTTCATCCGGATCTCTTCGGGATTGCGCGCCCACAGGCGGTAATCCGCGGCGACGTGGAACAACCCCTCGCAGCCTTGCAACGCCTGCCGCAGCGTCGGCGGGTCGAGCAGGTCGCCGCGCGCGATCTCGACATCCAGCCCCTCGAGGCTGGCGATGTCGCTGGTCGGGCGCGCGAGCGCGCGCACGGTGAAGCCGTGCCGCAACAGGGCGAGGCACACCGCCGATCCCACGAATCCGTTGGCGCCGCTGACGAGGACCCGGGCGCTCATGCGGCGACCGCGGCCCGCGCGGCAAGGCGCGCGGCCGAGGTCAGCGCGCGCCGCGCCTGCGAGAAATCCTGCGCGAGTCCCCGCGCCGCGCTCCACACCGGAGGACCGCCGAAGGCGATCGCCGACAGCATCCGCCAGGACGGCCCGCCGCTGCCACCGTCGAGCGCGCGCATGATCCGTCGCGGCAGTTCACGCCGCAGCGGATCGCAGATCGCCTTGACCGCGACAAACGGCAGCCCTGCGCGGGCCGCGACGGCGGCGACCGCGGCCGCTTCCATGTCCACCGCGATGGCGCCCGAGCGCTCGGCGAGCGCGCGCTTGTCCGCCTGGTTCGTGATCGGCAGGTTCGAGGACCACAGCGCGCCGCGCCGCACGGGCAGGGTCGCGGAACACGCCGCCACGATCCTGTCACACGCCACGGCATCGGTGGCGAACCCCGGATCATCCGGTGCGTGCCGGATGCACTCCGGAACCACGATGTCGCCGGGTGCGAGGCTGTCGTCGAGTGCGCCCGCGACGCCCCAGTTCGCGAGTTGGCCGACGCCGCAGGCGAGCAGGCGCTCCGCCGCCCGCATCGCGTTGTGCGGACCGATTCCGGAGACAGCCACCCAGCCGTGCTGCCAGCGCGCGCAGTCACCGGGATGCAGCCGCGGCGCCCCGAGGCTGCGTGCTTCGGCGGAGAGGGCGACGACCAGACCGACGCATTCAGCCCTTGCCACGGACATTGCGGTAGCGCACCAGCGCCCAATACGGGAAATAGCGGCTGTAACCGTGATACTTCAAATAGAACACGCGCGGAAAGCCGGGCGCATTGAAGCGCGTGTCGCGCCATTCGCCGTCGACCTGGGTCTTCAGCAGGTAATCGATGCCACGGGCCACCGCCGGACTGTCCGCTTCGCCGGCCTGCATCAGCGCCAGCAGCGCCCAGGCCGTCTGGGTGGGACCGCTGCGTGCGCCGCGACCGCGGAGCCGGGGATCCAGGTAGCTGTCGTTGCCTTCGCCCCAGCCACCGTCGGCCTGCTGGACCGACTTCAGCCAGCGCGCCGCGCGCCGGATCGGGGGCGCGTCGACGGGCATGCCGGCCGCGCGCAACGCCACCAGCACCGACCAGGTGCCATAGACGTAGTTGGTGCCCCAGCGGCCGAACCAGGCACCATCCGGGGTCTGTTCGTCGAGCAGGAAACGGAGCACCCGGTCGCGGGATTCGCGGTCGCCGGGGCGGTCGAGCATGGACAGCAAGGTCAGTACGCGGCCGCTGACGTCGCTGGTCGGCGGATCCAGCAGGGCGCCGTGGTCGGCGAAGGGAATCTGGTTGAGCCAACCATGGTCGTTGTCGGCGTCGAACGCCGCGAACCCGCCGTTGCGCGACTGCATGCCGACCAGCCAGTCGGCCGCGCGGGCGATGGCTCCCGCATGGCGCTCGCGGTCCGGCGACTGGTGCATCGCGCGTGCGACCACCGCGGTATCGTCGAGGTCGGGATACGCATCGTTCCGGAACTGGAAGGCCCAGCCGCCGCCCGGAAGCCCGGGCCGGTACTCGCGCCAGTCGCCCGGCGCGTCGCAAAGCTGGCGTGCGGCGAGCCAATCGAGGGCACGCCGGACCGGTTCGCCCGGTGCGTGCCTGTCTTCCTGCAGCGCCAGGCAGGCGAGGCCGGTATCCCACACCGGCGACACGCACGGCTGGCACCATGCCTCATGGTCGCGGACCACCAGCAGGTCGTCGATCGCCTTGCGGGTCTCCTTGCGCGCGGGGTGGTCGGCGGGATACCCGAGCAACGCGAGGGCCTCGTAGGCATTGACGATCGCCGGGAAGATGGCGCCCAGCCCGCCGTCGCCGTTGCGGCGCTCCAGGATCCAGGTTTCGGCGCGCTTGAGCGCACGCTTGCGGATCCGCCGGGGAATCAACCGTTCGCCGCGACGGAGGGTTTGCTCGCACGCGAACAGGAGTCGATTCAGGAACGAGCGCGGCTGGAAGTAATGCCGTTCCTGTTCCGGCGGGGTGACGAACAGTTCGCGGATATGCACGCCGCGCGGATTGGCCGCGCGCGCCTTCAGCGATGTCAGCACCGACAGCGGCACCATCACCGTTCGCGACCAATACGAAACCTTGGACAGGTTGAAGGGGAACCACTTCGGCAGCAGCACGATTTCCACCGGCACGAACGGCACGCCGCGCCACGGCAGCTCGCCGAACAGGGCCAGGGCGATGCGGGTGAACACGTTGGCTCGGGCGGCGCCGCCCCGCTCCAGGATCGCCGAGCGCGCGCGCACCATGTGCGGCGCGTCCGGCCGGTCGCCCGCGAGCTTCAGGGCGAAGTAGCATTTCACGCTGCAACTCACGTCCATCGCGCCGCCGGGGTAGAGCGGCCAGCCGCCGTCGCGGTGCTGGTGGTCGCGGAGATAAGCGGCCAGCCGCGATTCGAGCAGGCGGTCGGATTCGCCGAGGTGGTGCAGCATCAATATGTATTCGGCGGGGATGGTGCAGTCGGCTTCCAGCTCGTACTGCCAGTAGCCGTCCACATGCTGGTGCGCGAGGAGGCTGGCGCGCGCCGAGTCGATGGCCGCGGCGAGCGGTCCCGGCGTCCGCTCGCGGGTGGTGGTACCCGCGTGTGCGGCGGGGCGTCCGTGCGGGATTCCGGAATCGGGGGCCATGGCTATTTGGACGTCACGGCGTGGGCGGGCCCGCAGGCATCGCTGCGCGGCCAGGCCGAATGCGGGCCGGGCAGCAGCCCGCCCCAGTCGTCCGCCAGCGCCTGCAACGGCAGGCCATACGCCAGACGCGCGAACCAGCGCTGCAACACCCGGCTGTAGCCGGCGAACAGGTGCGTCGCGATCACCACCTTCTTGACGACCTGCCGCGACACCTTCACCTGCGCGCCGGCGGTGAAATCCGGCTTGGCCAGAATCGAGGAGAGGGTACGCATCGCGAGTCCCACCGCGATCAGGCAGAAGCGGCGGATCCCGACTTCCTTCTCCGGGATCAGCAAGGTGTAGTTGAGCGCGTTGCGCAGATGGCTGTGGGCGACGCCGATCAGTTGCGCGTAGGCGTGTCCGAACGCGGCTGGCACATCGTTGCGGCGAATGGACTTGAGGTCGACGCCTTCTCCCGCGAACAGGTCGCGCGGCAGCCAGCAGACACCGCGATCGCGGTCCTCCCAGAAGTCCTTGAGGATGTTGGTCATCTGCAGGCCTTGCCCGAACGACACATCCAGCGACGACATGGCTTCGCGGTGCTCGGCGATGCGCGCCGAATAGTCGCAGAAGAGTTCGGTGAGCGTCTGGCCGACGATGCCGGCGACGTAGTAGCAGTATCGGTCCATTTCGCGCATGTCGGCGAGTCCGGCCGTGCTCGCCTCGCGCTCGAAGCTCGGCATGCCGGTGCACATCGTGCGGATGCAGCGTGTCAGCGCTTCGCGCTGGCGCAGGTTGAAACCGTCGGTGATCTCGATGATTGCCGGCGCATGCTCCACGAGGTCGCGTTCGGCCGCGAGGGTGTTGCCGTTCAGCAGCGGAGCCAGGTCACGCGCGAACGAAGCGGGATCTTCCGTCGACGCCACCACCCGGGTGAAGCGGTCATGGAACTGCTGCTTGACGTCGGCAGCCAGCGACTGCTCGTCCTCGATCGTGTCTGCGATGCGGCACAGGAGATAGGCGTTGGCGATCACCGTCCGCAGGCGCGGATCGAGTTGCGGAATCGTCAGCGCGAAGGTCCGCGAAACCGCCGGCAGGATCCGGTCCTGATAAGCCCGGGCGGCGCGTTGTGGTGTGCGTGCTGCGGCATGGCTCATCATCCTGCTCGTCTCCTTCGGCCTGCGCCTTCGGGTCACCCGCTGATCGTACCGATTGTCCGTG
>DASSOQ010000119.1:0-22667 GCA_035700365.1 Rhodanobacteraceae bacterium
GATTGACGTGCACTCCATAGACCAACTCGCGCATCGGCTGGCGACCCTGGTTCCTCCGGGGCTGGCGCAGGCGCGGGAAGACATGGAAGCCAACTTTCGGGACGTGCTGGCGCACGGATTGCGCCGCCTCGACCTCGTCACGCGCGAGGAGTTCGACGCCCAGCGCGCGGTGCTCGACCGGGCGCGAAGCCAGGTGGCGCAACTGGAAATACGCCTGGCCCAACTGGAAGCGGGGTCGCGCAAGATGTAGCCGGGTCGGCTCCCGGGTCCTCCAGGCACGCCGACCTCGAGTCGGCGTTTTCGTTTCCTGGAGTACGTCATGGATTTGGTCGCATGAGCCTCGCCGTTGCCCTGACCCGCGCGTCAGAAGGCGTGGCGGCGCCGCTGGTGACGGTGGAAGTGCACCTGTCGGGCGGGCTGCCGGGCACATCGATCGTCGGATTGCCGGAAGCCGCGGTGCGCGAATCGCGCGATCGCGTGCGCGTGGCCATCCAGAACACCCAGTTCGAATATCCCAATCGCCGCGTCACCGTGAACCTCGCCCCGGCGGAGTTGCCGAAGGACGGCGGCCGCTTCGACCTCGCGATCGCGCTCGGCATCCTGGCCGCGGGCGGCCAGTTGCCGCACGCCGCCCTGCAAGGCTGCGAATTCCTGGGCGAACTTGCGCTGTCCGGCGAACTTCGTCCGGTACCGGGGGTGCTGCCCGCGCTGCTTCGCGCCCGTCACGGCCGGCGCTGCGTGATCGTGCCGGTCGGCAACGCGCCGGAAGCGGCCTTGCTGGATGACGTGGACGTGCGCGTCGCGCGGAGTCTCGCCGAGGTTTGCGCGCACCTGCGCGGCGCCGGTGACCTGCCGCAGCCACCCGCAGGCGGACACCAGGATGCCTTCGGTTACCCTGATCTCGCCGACGTGCGCGGCCAGCGCCAGGCGCGGCGTGCGCTCGAAATCGCCGCCGCGGGCGGCCATCACCTGCTGATGGCCGGCCCCCCCGGCACCGGCAAGTCGATGCTGGCCGCGCGCTTGCCCGGCGTGCTGCCGCCGCTGACGGAGGCGGAAGCGATCGAAGCCTGCGCGGTTCGCTCGGTCGCGGGCGTATCCTTCGACGCCGGCAATTGGCGCCAGCGCCCGTATCGCGCTCCGCACCACACTGCGTCCGGAGTCGCGCTGGTCGGCGGCGGTTCGCACCCGCGGCCCGGCGAGATCTCGCTGGCGCACAACGGCGTCCTGTTCCTCGACGAATTGCCGGAATTCGATCGCCGCGTGCTCGAGGTGCTGCGTGAGCCGATGGAATCCGGCCGCATCGTGATCTCGCGCGCGGCGCACCAGGCGGAGTTCCCCGCGCGCTTCCAGCTCGTCGCGGCCATGAACCCGTGCCCTTGCGGCTACGCCGGGGATTCCGATGGCCGCTGCCGTTGCACGCCGGATGCGATCGCGCGCTACCGCGGCCGCATCTCGGGACCGCTGTTGGACCGGATCGACCTCATCGTCGACGTGCCGCGAATCGCGCTGGCCGAACTCGATTCGTCCCGCGGATCGTCCGACGAGGATTCGGCGACGGTGCGGGCTCGCGTCGCGGCGGCGCGCGATCTGGCCATGCAGCGCGCCGGCAAGCCGAACGCCGCGCTGGCGACCCGTGAGCTCGAGCGCGACTGCGCGCTGGGCGGGGCGGAACGCGCGCTGCTCGAGCGCGCGATGGAGAAACTCTCCCTGTCGGCGCGCGCCTACCACCGGGTACTGCGGGTCGCGCGCACGATCGCCGATCTCGCCCGCAGCGAACGCATCGCGCGCGAGCACCTGGCCGAGGCAGTGCAGTACCGCCGGGCGGACGCGGCTATCCGACCTTAGCGGCACGCATGCCGCCTTCGCACTATTTTCCAGGGAAGTGGTATGCATCTTGCTTGCACTTGATTCGTTTCCATTGGGGGGAGCATCGACATGAAGATTCGTTTGCTGTTGCCGGCAATGCTGGCGCTGCTGTGTTGTGCATGCGTTACCCATATCCGGCCGAACGTCACGGGGAATCCGCCGCCGGCAGAACCGCTGTCACACTTCCAGCATTTCATGCTGCAACCGGTCAAGGCATCCGACGCCGCGGCCCACGAAGCGGATGCCGTCGCCAAGATATCCACTTACATGCAGCAACGCGTGGGTGGCAGGCTCGCCACGTGGGAGAACCGCAACCAGAACGGCCGCGTGCTGGACATCGAGCCTCGCATCGTCCAGTTGAAGTTTGTCAGCGGCGGCGTGCGCTTTTTTGCCGGCGCGCTGGCTGGCAGTTCGGCGGTACTGATGCGGGTGAAGTTCATCGACGCGCAGACGGGCCGCGTGATCGCCGATCCGGAGTTCTATCAACGCGCCGCGGCTTACGGCGGTGCATGGAGCATCGGCGGTACCGACAACGGGATGCTCGCACGCATCGCCACCGTCGTGCAGCAATATCTCGACCGCAACTACAGCCAAGCCGTTGGCGGACCGACGGGACTGGACGGCACCGAGCCGGATTGAAGCCGGGTACCCAAGCGCCGCGGGTCACACCCCGCGGTGCTTTCCACGGAAGGGTTCGTAGAACGCCCGCAGCGCGGCAATGTCGGCATCCTTGTCGCCGGTGGGCCGGAAAAGCGGACCCAGCCCGATCACCTTGCGGGGATAGTCGAAGTATCCCGGCAGGATCGGCACACCGGCCTCGCGGGCGATGTGCCAGAAACCGGACTTCCATTTCACGACGGCCTTGCGCGTGCCTTCGGGCTCGATGCCCAGCCACAGCCGCTCGCTCGTGCGGAAGCGTTCGACCATCTGCTCGACGACGTCGTGCGCCGCGCGCCGTTCGATCGCAACGCCGCCGAGCCGCCGCAGCAGTCCGCCGAGCGGCCAGCGGAACAGTTCGCGCTTGGCCATGAACGTGATGTCGGCACCCAGCGCGACCTTGAACAGCAGGCCGTGGATGCCGTCCCACCATGACGAGTGGGGCGCGACGATCAGCACCAGCTTCGCGGAGTCCGGAAACTCGCCTTCGAGGCGCCAGCCGCTGGCCTTCACCCAGGCACGGAACACATGCCGCCATGCGCGGTCCGGAAATTGCGGCATGGACGGCGGCAGCACCCGCGGCAGCGGATCCGCGCGCCGAGGGTCCCCGCTGGAGGGGTTCAATCCTCGCTCCACGAGCGGCCGCGGTTGCGCTTCACTGCACCGCGCTGCTTCTTGCCGGCGAGCCGGCGTTCCTTCGAGGCGCGGGTGGGCCTGGTCGCAACGCGTTTTTTCGGGGGCGCCAGCGAGTCGCGAATCACCTCGACGAGACGCGCGCGAGCGTCGTCGCGGTTGCGCGCCTGGTCTCGGAAGCGACGTGCCTGGATCACCAGCACGCCCTCGTCGGTGAGCCGCCGGTCGCGTCGTGCCAGCACCCGCGCGCGCACCGCATCCGGCAGGGAGGGCGAATGGGCGACGTCGAAACGCAGCTCCACCGCGCTTTCCGTGCGGTTGACGTGCTGCCCGCCGGGACCGTCCGCGCGCAGGAAACGCTCGGTCAATTCCGAGTCGGGGATATCGATGGAAGGCGAGATGCGCATGCTGCAAGGTTAGACGATCCGCGCCGGAACGCGCCGGCCAATCGCTGCCAGCCGTGCCCGTCATCGCGGCGCGGGCGGGGTCCAGCGTCTATCCCGCGATGATGCGCAAGTCACCGGACCATGCCGGGACGACGGGCAAACGCGTTCGGTCAAGCGCCCGGCCAGTTCAATTCGAGATGCGTGTTGTTGAATGCCGGATCATCCAGCGAACCGGCGCGAATCACCTTCAGGCCACCGGGAAGTCCCTCGACATCCACGGTGGAACCGTCGCCGAAACGGACGCCCTGTACCTGCAATTCCGCCAGGCGGGCGGCGACCCCACCGGCGTGCTGCACCTGCTCCTGCGGCACGCCGCGGATGCTGATGTCGGGACGCGCGAATTTGCGCAGCCCGCGGGTATGGATCCAGGCATGGCCGGCCGCATCGTCGCTGCACAGCACAGCGACGTGGCTGCGCGGCGACGCCGGGTTCCCGCCGGCGTAGCGCGCGCGCCAGTCGTCGGCGGAGAAGAGCTCCAGGATCTGCGGGTCGACCACCGCGATGCCGCCCGCGTCCAGCAGCGCCGCCATCACGCCCAGCGTGTCGCGCAGGTACGCAAGCGAATCGGGATCGGCCAATTCACCGCGCAGCAGCAGGCACTCCGGCGCCTTGCGCGCGGTTTCGAACGCGGCCGGATTGCCGTCACGGAGGATTTCACCCAGCGCGCCGCGCAGGGGATGCCCTTGCCAGTGCGCCAGCCGCGCCTTCGGGATGCGCTCGATCTCGACGCCCTGCGGCAAGCCGTGGCTGCCGTGCGCGGAAAGGTCGAGGGTCGGTTCGGCGGCGAATTCACCGAACACGAAATACACCAGCATGGCCCTGGCCTCGTCGCGGCTCCAGTGCGGCCGCGTCCAGTCGGGTTCCGCCATGTGTCGAAGTCCTCGGAGCCGAAAGGCGACACGGTAACATTGTCGGCTGGTTTGCCGGATCGACCGCATGCTCAACCCCCAACAACGCGCTGCCGTCGAATACACCGACGGCCCCCTGCTGGTCCTGGCCGGCGCGGGCTCGGGCAAGACCCGGGTGATCACCGAGAAGATCGCGCACCTGGTCGAACGGGGCATCGTGCCTTCCGGGAAGATCGCGGCGATCACCTTCACCAACAAGGCCGCGCGCGAGATGCGCGAGCGCGTGGCCCGTCGCATCAAGGGCGATGCCGCCGACGGCCTGAACGTGTGCACCTTCCACGCACTGGGCCTCAAGTTCCTGCAAATCGAGCATGCACGCGCGGGATTGCGGCGCGGGTTCTCGGTGCTGGACGCCGACGACAGCTCCGGGCTGGTGAAGGAACTCGCCGGCGCCGCGGTGAAATCCGACAAGCTGTTCCAGTTGCGGTCGCTGGTTTCGCGCCTCAAGAACGAAGCGCTGACGCCCGAGCAGGCGCTGGACGCGGCGCGAGCACCTCGAGAACTCGAAGCCGCACAACTGTATGCCGCCTACCAGAAACGCCTCGCCGCCTTCAACGCGGTGGATTTCGACGACCTGATCCGGCTCCCGGTCGCGGTGCTGCGGCGCGAAGAGGAAGCGCGCGCCGCATGGCGCGAACGCATCCGCTATTTGCTGGTGGACGAATGCCAGGACACCAACGCGGCGCAGTACGAGTTCCTGAAGCTGCTGGCCGGCGGGCGGGGCGCGTTCACCTGCGTCGGCGATGACGACCAGTCGATCTATGCCTGGCGCGGCGCCGACCCGGGCAACCTCGACAAGTTGTCGCAGGACTACCCGGCGCTGCGGGTCGTGAAGCTGGAGCAGAACTACCGCTGCGCGCAGCGCGTGCTGCGCGCGGCCAACGCGCTGATCGCGCACAATCCGCACGCGCATCCTAAGAAGCTGTGGAGCGCGCATGCGGACGGCGAGCGCATCCGGGTGCTGGAGTGCCGCGATGCCGGCCACGAGGCCGAGCGCATCGCCTCGCAGCTCATGTACCTGCGCGAAAGATTCGAGCTCGCGTGGTCGGACTGCGCGGTGCTGTATCGCGGCAACCACCAGTCGCGGCCGATCGAGAAGGCGCTGCAGTTGAACCGCATCCCCTACCACCTGACCGGCGCGCTGGGCTTCCTCGACCGCGCCGAGGTCAAGGACGTGCTGGCGTACCTGCGGCTGGTCGCCAATCCCGACGACGACGCGGCGTTCCTGCGCGTGGTCAACGTGCCGCGCCGCGAGATCGGCGCGACCACGCTGGAAAAACTGGGCGAGCTCGCGCAATCGAAACATTTGTCCTTGCTGCGCGCCGCGCGCAATCCCTCGGCGTTGCAGCAACTGTCGGCGCGACCGGCCGCGGCGCTGGCGGGTTTCGTCGAGCTGGTCGAATCGCTCGTCGCGCACGCGAAACATGCCAAGGCCGTCGAACTGGTCGAAGGGGTCCTAGGGCGCACCCACTATGCGGAACACCTGTCGAAGGGCGCACGCGATCCGGCGTTGCAGGAACGCAGGCTCGGGAACGTCCGCGAACTGATGGAGTGGTTCCGCGCGATGGAGTCCGGCAAGGCCCGCGCGGGCGACCTGGCCGCGCAGCTCGCGCTGCTGAACCACGCCGACAAGGATGACGGCGGGGAGGCGGTGCGGCTGATGACCCTGCATTCCGCAAAGGGACTCGAATTCCGTTCGGTCCACATCATTGGCTGCGAAGACGGCACGCTGCCGCACGAAGGCGCGATCGACGAAGGCCGCCTCGACGAGGAACGCCGGTTGTTGTACGTGGGGATCACGCGCGCCAGGGAATTGCTGCACCTGAGCTACAGCGTGCAAGGCCGTCGCTATGGCCAGGTGTTCAGGCAAAAGCCGTCGCGATTCCTGGACGAACTGCCTGCTCCCGAATTGCACCGCGACGGCACCGATCCGGAAGCCGAGGCCCGGACCCGCCGCGATGTCGGCGCCGCGCAACTCGCGAGGATCGCGGCGATGCTGGGCTGAGAAGCGGCGCAGGCGGCCCGAATGGTGATCGCCATGTGCGGTCGCTGGGCGACGCGTTGCTATCATCGCCCGCCATGCAGGCGCCGCCTCCGTTCCCCCGCAAGCTGTTGGCGCCGCGCCACTGGCCGGCGTGGCTGGGGGTGGCCGCCGTCCGCCTGCTGGCGCGGTTCCCGGTGCGATGGCTGCTGGCGGGAGGCGCCGCTTTCAGCGTTGCCGCTTCGCCGCTGCTGCGCGGACGCCGGCATGTGATCGCGCGCAACCTCGAGTTGTGCTTCCCGGAACTCGATGCGGGGCAGCGCGAGTCGCTGCGCCGCGAGGCGACCCGCGAAATGGGCCGGATGCTGGGCGAGTTCGCGCTCGGGTGGTTCGCGAGCGACCGCAAGCTCGCCCGGCTCAACGTCACGATCGAAGGCCTCCACCACCTTGAAACTGCGCGCCGGCAAGGTCGTGGCGTGCTGCTGGTCGGCGGGCATTTCTCGCATCTCGAATTGTGCGCGCGCCTGATCTCGCGGCAGATCGGGATTGCGGGCATGTACCGCCACATGGATTCGGCGGTCTTCGAAACGGTGGTGCTGCGCGCGCGGCTCGCCTACGCCGACGCGATGTTCGCCAAGGACGAACTGCGCGCCACCGTGAAGTACCTGAAGGGGGGCGGCACCGTCTGGTACGCTCCCGACCAGGACATGCGCGGCAAGGATTCGGTGTTCGCGCCGTTCTTCGGCGTCCAGGCCTCGACGATCACCGCGACCCACCACCTCGCGCGCCTCTCCGGCGGCGCGGTGATGCCATTCTTCCACCACCGCACGCCGACCGGCAGCTACGCGCTGCGGCTGGAAGCGCCGCTCGACGATTTCCCCAGCGACGACGTCGTCGCCGACACCACGCGCGTCAACGCCGCGATCGAGCGCATGGTCCGCGAAGCGCCCGCGCAGTACCTGTGGGCGCACAAGCGGTTCAAGACCCGGCCGCCGGGAATGCCACCGGTGTATTGAACGGCGGGAAGCAGGCCTGCGCGCGTGGCGCTGTCGCTTTCGCTTTTGCGCCTCCCTGCACTCTGTTCCCTGCTCGCCGCTTCCCGCATTCGCGGCGGCACGGCAGGCGCGGAATCCGGGACGTCCGCGTAAAGCGCCGCGCACCACAGCGCCAGCAGCCACCAGAACAGGAGCCCCCACCAGGCCGAATAGAATGCAAGGTGCGTGTTCAGCGGAAACACGGTCGCGGCAAGCGCGACGGTGGCCGGGAATGCCCGCCGGCGCGCACGCGCGCTGGCCGCCCGCCACGCGCGCAGGGCCAGCGCAAGGCCCGCCAGCCACAGGGCGAGTCCGATCGCACCGGTGTTGCTCAGGATCTCCAGCACGATCTGGTGGGGATGGCAGGCGCCCGCGTCCTTGCCGCAGGATTCGTCACCGAGGAAGTGGTCGCCCGGCTTGGCGTAGGCTGGATAGGCGTAGCGGAAATCGCGCACGCCCACGCCGTTGACCGGGTGGCCGGCGATCATCCTGGCGGTCACCCGCCAGATGTCGAGGCGGCCGCTGAGCGCGTGGTTCCAGGCGTGCGGACTGTCCCCAAACACGGCCAACGTGCGCTGCATCCGCGCGTCGAACCTCGGCGAGGTCTGCCAGGCGATGGCGGCCGCCGCCGCAACCCCCACGCACGCGGCGAGCACCCAGGCCGCAAACCGCATGGGCCTGCGCGCTTCGATCCAGAAGAACGCGAGCAGTGCGACGCCGTAGGTGATCCATGCCGCGCGGGAACCCGCCAGCAGGATCGGGCCGAGCAGGAACGCCATCGCGGCAACAAGCCCCATCCGGCCCAGCCACCGTTGCGCGGCCCACAGCACGAACGGCGACAGCGAGGCCAGCACCGGCCCCAGCTTCAGGTTCCCTGCCCCGAAGATCCCGGAAATCCGTTGCGCCTGAGCGTGGCCGCCGATGCTGTAGCCGGTGAATGCCTGCACCCAGGCGTCCAGCGCCCACAATGCGACCACCACGCCGGTGGCGAGGAAGAGGGCCTGCAGGCGCGATTCGCGTCGCACCGCGAAGCAGACGTAGATGGCGAGCGGCGCGAAGCGCAGGTATGCCGCGACATTGCTCCAGCTCCGCGCCGGTTCGACCGCGTCGGGTGCCGAGACGAGCGCCGCGACGAAGTAGGCCGCCCACAGCCACAGCGCCAGGCGCGCGCCCGCGTGGCCGGCCAGCGCGTGGCGATCGCGCGCGAGGAGCAGGATCGCGCCCAGGAGGCACAGCAGCGTGCCGAATTCGCTGGCGCGGCCGAACGGCAGCAGCACGATCACCAGCCAGATCGGCGTCAGCGGCGACAGCAGCGCCGACCGCAGCCATGCACCAGGGGAGAAGCCGCTCATGGGGAACCGGGCATGTCGAAAGGCGCATCGTACCGGCGCACCCGCCGCGCCGCGGTCAAGCCTTGTGCATCTTCGCGGCAAGCTCCTCGTACAGCGCCAGCACCGCCGATTGCATGTCCGACAGGTGGTAGCGTTGCAGCGGGGGGATCGGCGGCGCGCGGCCCAGCAGTTCGGCGGCGCGCACGACCAGCCGGTCGACGTCGCCGACCGGCACGCGCCCGGCCGGGTACAACTCGGCCAGCAGTTCGCCGACGCCGCCATGCGCGTAGCCGAGCACCGGCCGGCACAGCGACAGCGCCTCGATCACCACGCGGCCGAAGCTCTCGGGCTTGTTGGAAAGCTGCAGCAGCAGGTCCGACGCCGCGAACACATCGCGCACGTCGCTGCGCGGCGGCGAGAACACCACGACGTCGGCGACGCCCCGCGTCTTCGCCAGCTCCTGCATTTCACGCACATAGGCTTCGCGGCCGCGCTCGGCGATCCCGAGCAGCAGCAACCGTGCATCGATGCCGCGCTCGCGCAGCCCCGCGATCAGTGCGATCGCGTCCGCGTGGCCCTTCAACCGGGTGCCGCGGCCGGGCAAGGTGAGCAGCGGCGCACCGGCAAGCTGCGGATATTCCTCGAAGAATGCCTTGCGCCATCCCGCTTCGGGCCGGTAGCCGTAGGGGAACGCCGCCGGATCGATTCCGCGGGGGATCACCGTGAGCCGCGCGGTATCGACCCGCCGATAGTGGCGCAGCACGAAGTCGCGCACCGATTGGGATACCGCAATGACGCGGTCGCCCCGGGTCATGATTCCACTCCATGTGCCGGGGGTATTGAGCCCGTGCACCGTGGTGACGAAACCCGGCCGCGGCCGCATCCCGCGCAGCGCGAACCACGCCAGCCAGGCCGGCAGCCGGGAGCGCGCATGCACGATGTCCGGGCCGATTTCCGCCAAGGTGCGGCGCAAAGTGCCAATTCGCGTCAGGCTGCGCCACGACTTCGACCCGATGTCGAGCGCGATGTGTTCGCTGCCTTCGGCCTCCAGTTGCGGCACCATGCGGCCCCCGGCGGAGACCACCACCGAACGGTGTCCCGCCGCGACCAGGGCACGCGCAACCTCAAGCGCGGAGCGCTCCGCGCCACCGTTCTCCAGCGCCGGCAGGAGCTGCACGACGGTGAGTCGACGGGGGGCTGAGGCGGCGGGCTCGATCACGAATCCCTGCGGAACGGGAGCATCGGACATGCACCAAGAGCTTGCAAGAATCACGCCCGGAATGGCGGTCCGGCCCCCTTCGGTATGGGCGCGTGGGGCGGTTTAGGGGCGCTTCAGCACGAAGGTCGATCCGCAATACGGGCACAGCGTTTCGCCGCCATCGTCGACGATCGGCAGGTAGATGCGCGGATGCGAATTCCACAGCACCATCTCCGGAAGCGGGCATGCCAACGGCAGGTCGGCCTCGCTCACCTCGTAGCGGCGTTTGGCATTGGCGGGTTCACCCACGGGGAATGACGGGGCTGGCTCGGGGGACATGGTGTCAAGCATCCAGGATGTCGCTCATGTGGATCAGGTCCGCGCCGCGGGGCGGCATCGGCTCGAGTGAACCTCGATTCTAGCGCACCCTGCACCGGGCAAGATTCAACTGCCGCGCAGCGCCACGTCGAGCGACACCGATTGCGCGCCCTGCAGCGCGCGCAACCCGTCGGCCAGTTCACCCAACCTGGCGCGGTCGAAACCGCGCGCGAACTCGATGGTTACTTCGTCGCCGTCGTCGGGAACCCGGCGGGTGACGACGGTGCCGGCCGGCAATCCGCGCTCGACCAACAAGGCCTCGACGGCCGCCAGCGGCGCGCGATCGGCAAAACCGATCTTGATCTGGGGCAGCGTCTTGCGCAGCGCGAACCGCCGCTCCAGCGGCTTGAGCGCCGCGAGGATCAGCCAAGCGATGCCAGTCGCGATCGCCGCCGCGATGTACATCCCGCCGCCCACCGCGAGCCCGATCGCCGCGACCGTCCACAAGCCCGCCGCCGTGGTCAGGCCGCGGATCACGTTCTCGCGGTGCAGGAACATGATCGTGCCGGCGCCGAGGAACCCGATGCCGCTGATCACCTGCGCCGCGATCCGCGAGGGATCCAGCACCACCCGCGGCCACTGCTGGAGGACCCCGGAAAACGCGAACGCCGAGACGATCATCGTCAGCGCCGCGCCGAGGCACACCATCATGTGGGTGCGCAGCCCCGCCGCCCAGGTATGGCGCTCCCGGTCGAAGCCGATCACGCCGCCCAGCACGGCCGCGAGCACCAGGCGGATCGCGATTTCAGAGGTCGAAAGCACCGGCCACCCCGATTCGGACGACGCTGCGAGTCTATCGACATGCGGCGCCTCCCGCATAATCGCGGTCCGCCTTCCCGAATTTGATGTTCGATGTCCACGCCACCACGCACTGCCTGGGTCATCAGCGACGGCGCCGCCGGCAACGAGCGCCAGGCGCTCGCGCTCGCCTCCGCGCTCGGCGCGGCGGCGCGGGTGCTGGCGCTGCCGCTGCGTGCGCCGTGGGCGTGGTTCGCGCCGCGCCGCTTGCCGGGCGGGCGGCTCGCGCTCGCCGCCCGCGACCGCGCGGGCTTCGCACCGCCATGGCCCGATCTCGCGATCGGTTGCGGGCGCAGCGCGGCATTGCTGACCCGGATGCTGCGCGGCCTGTCGCGTGGCGATTGCTACACGGTGCAAATCCTCGACCCGCGCATCGATCCCCGCCACTGGGATACGGTGATCGCACCACGCCACGACCGGCTCGAAGGCCCGAACGTGCTGACCACGCTCGGTTCCCTCAACGGCATCGACGATGCGTGGCTTGCATCCGGCCGCGCCGCGTTTCCCGATTTCGAAGCCTTTCCGCGGCCGCGTGTCGCGGTGCTGCTCGGCGGGCCGAGGCACGGGATCGATTTCGACGCCGGTCTCGCCGGCCGGCTGGTTGACACGGTCGGCAGCCTTGCGCGGAACGGCAGCGTGCTCGCCACGACGTCCCGGCGGACGCCGGCCGCGTTCGCAGCGTCGCTGCGCGATCGGCTCGCGGCGCTTCCGTGCGCATTCTGGGACGGCGGGGGAACCAACCCCTATCCCGGCTTGCTCGCATGGGCCGATCGCATCGTGGTGACGCCCGACTCGGTCAACATGCTTTCGGAAGCCTGCGCGACCGGTGTTCCGGTCCACGCGCCGACCAGCATGCCGCTGCCGGCGAAGCTCGCGCGCTTCCACGCGGCGCTTCGCGAGCGCGGACTCCTGACCGAGCCTGGTGCCGTGCGCGGCGACGTGCCGCCATTGCGCGAGGCGCAGGCGGTCGCCGCCGAGTTGCGGGAGCGGATGACGGCGCGCGCGCCGTCGCCCTGATCGGGGCACGGGCCGCTCCCGCCAAGGCAGCATCCCGCACAGCGGGCCTGCGCGAAGCGCTCGTCCCTTCTTCTGCCCGCGCATGGCCTGCACGATCACGCGCGGCCGAAATCGAAGCCCGCCCGGCGCGCAACCTCCAGCACTTTCGTGCAGCGCGCGTCGAGCACCAGGTCCCGCGGCACCACCCGGTGGGTTCCGGCAAGCGTCGCCGACAGTGCGCGTGCGAGCAATTCGGCATGTGCGACATGCAGGGCCTCGGCGGCGTCGGCCGGCAACGTGCCGGTCCGCACGCAATCGTCGAGCTGACGGGGCGTATCCGCGTGCACCGCAAGCTCGGGGTGGGCGTGTGCATGCATCAGCACCAGCCCCTGCAGCAGGAACTGGATGTCGAGCAGGGCGCCGGCGCCCTGCTTGAGATCCAGATGGCCGGCATCGGAGCGGTCGCGCTGGGCGCGCCATTCCGCGCGCATCCGGCGCACGTCCCTGACCACGTCTTCCGCGGCGCGCTCGCGTCGCACCACCTCGCGGCGTGCGCGTGCGAAGGCCGCGCCCAGCGCCGGATCGCCCGCCACCGGGCGCGCCCGCACCAGCGCCTGGTGCTCCCAGGTCCAGGCGCGCTCGCGCTGGTAATCGATGAACGCCGGCAGGCTCGCGACCAGCAGCGACTTGCCGCCATCCGGCCGCAGCCTTGTGTCCACTTCGTACAAGCGGCCGCCGCGGGTGCCGGCCGACAACCAGTGCACGACCCGTTGCGCCAGGCGCGCGTACCAGCGGGCGCCATCCAGGGGTCTCGCACCATCGCTGGTGGACTCGCCGCGCGCGCCGTCGTACACGAACACCAGGTCCAGATCGGAATTGAAACCGAGTTCGTCGCCGCCGAGGCTGCCGTAACCGAGCACCGCGATGCCGCTGCCTTCGCCGGGCAGCCGGCCGTGCCGGGTGACGAGCTCGCGTTCCGCGATGTCCAGCACCGCGCCGACCACCGCGTCGGCGAGTTCGGCGAGCGCGCGCGCGGTCGCGATCGCGTCGAGCGATCCATCGCGGAAGGCGAGGCCGACCCGCATCCGGTAGCTGCCCCGCCACTCCGCGATCGCCGCGAGCACGGCTTCGGGATCGCCACCCGCCTGGGCGGCGGCGAGCTGCTGCGCCAATTCGTCGCGCAGGTTCGAGACTCCGCGCGCGAGGTGTTCCACGCGCGGCGCGAGCACGTCGTCGAGCAGCAACGGCTGGCCGATCACGCGCTCGGCGAGAAATGCGCTCTCCGCGCACAGGCCGGCCACGCGCGCACGGGCCGCAGGCTGCTCCTGCAGCAGCGCCAGGTAGGCCGAACGCCGCGACACCGCCTGCACCAGCCGGCAAAGCCGCACCAGCGCATCGACGGGCGCCGAAGTCGCAGCCGCGGCTTCGATGAGGACCGGCATCAGGTGCTCGATACGACGCGCCGAGCGCGCGCTCAGTCCCTGCAGGCCCGCGATTCGCCGCAGCGCATCGAGGCAGGGGCCGGGCGGCGCGAAGCCCGCGGCCGCAAGCGCGGCTTCGTCGAGACTGCCCTCGCGCGCGCGCCGCCACAGCCGGCTGCCATCATGCGCCCGCGCATGCTCGCCAGCTGCGGGCCCGGTGGTTTCGCGCGGTTGCAGGACTTCCGCGAAGATCGCCGATACGAACCCGCGCTGACGGTTCAGCGCCGCCGCGAGCGGGCTCCATCCGGAATGACCCATGCCGCGCGCGATCCGTTCGCGCACGGCAGCGTCGTCCGGCAATGCATGCGTCTGGCGGTCGGCAAACATCTGCAGGCGGTTCTCCAGGAGCCGCAGGAACAGGTAGGCGTCGCGCAGGCTTCCGGCCTGGCGCTGCGAGAGATAGCCACGCGCCGCGCAGGCCTGCAGCGCCGGGAGCAGGCCGCGGGCGCGCAGGGACGGATCGCGGCCGCCGCGGATCAACTGCTGCAATTGCACCGTGAACTCGATCTCGCGGATGCCGCCGGCGCCGAGCTTCACGTCGGCGGCGAGGTCGCGGCGCGCGACCTCGGCGTCGATCAGGGCTTTCATGTCGCGCAGGCCCGCAAGCGCCGTGTAGTCGAAATAGCGCCGGTACACGAACGGCCTGAGGATCTCCAGCAGTCGCTTGCCGGCCGCGAGATCACCAGCCACCGGCCGCGCCTTGATCCATGCATAGCGCTCCCAGTCGCGGCCCTCGCGCTGGTAGTACTGCTCCATCGCCCCGAACGACGCGGTGACCGGGCCGGCTTCACCGAACGGCCGCAACCGCAGGTCGACACGCGCGGCGATGCCGTCCTCGGTGGCTTCCGTCAGCAGCCGCACGAACTCGCGCGCCACCCGTGCGAAGAACTCGCCGTTGTCGAGCGGACGCGCGCCGTCGGTCGTGCCGCCTTCCGGATAGGCGAGCACGAGGTCGACATCGGAGGAGAAATTGAGCTCGCCGCCGCCCAGCTTGCCGAGCGCGATCACCGTGAGCGCCTGCGGCACGCCGTCGCCGTTGCGGGGCGTGCCGTGGCGGGCGCGGGCACGGCCCTCGGCGTGCCGCAGCGCCGCGGCGATCAGTTCCTCGTACAACGACGTGGTCCCGGCGAGGGTGTCGGTGACCTCGTCGAGGCCGTTGACGTCGCGGAAGACCAGCCGCAACGCTTCCGCGCGACGGAAACGCCGCAATGCCGCCATGGTGTCGGGCGCGTGTCGCAGGGGCGCAGCGCGCGCCGATGCAGGCGCCGGATCGCGCAGGCGTTCGAGCCCCGCGGCGGTCAGCAATCCGGGGTCGGCGCGCAGCACCTCGAAAGCGAAATCGCTGGCCAGCAGCATGCACCGCACGCGCTCGGCCACGCCGGCGTCGTCGTGCATCACCACGCCGGCCGCGCGGCAATGCGCCGCCATTTCGGCGTAGCGTTCGGACAACCAGTGTTCGAGCGTGGTCGGCAGGCACGGCATGCCGGCATTATCAGCGGGATCATTCCCGATCGCCGCAGCGCGGAACGGGGGGCGCCTGCCGGCCAAGCCACTCGACTTGTCGCACGGCGCGCACAGCTACGCTCCGGACTGCGCCAATCCATTCATCCGTCCTCGGGTACGCTTGCCGATCCACCGCACCCCAGGAACCGCATGGCCCCTGCTTCTCCGTCCAGAACCGGGCGTTATTCTCCGGGCGCCCGGGTCGCGCTGCTGGTGCTGCTCGCGATCGCGTTCGTGCTGTGCACGGCATGGCTCGATGGGGGCAAGGGCATCGTGCCGCCCACGCTCTGGACGCATCCCGCCTGGTTGCCGTGGTGGGACACGCCGCTCAGGATGTTCTGCAATGCGCTGCCGGCCCTGTTGCTGGCGTTCGTCCTGTTCGCGTGGACGCGTCGGGCCGGGTGGTCGTTCCTGCTGGCGTTCGCCCTGCAGGCCGTGCTGTATGGCGTGAACGCCTTGAAGGTGCAGAACCTCGGCGCACCGCTGATGCCAGCCGATTTCCGGATGCTGGGCCAGCTCGGCAAGGGGGGCGGCGACTTGCTGTCCGGATACCTTCCGCACATCGCCCTGCTGGTCGTGGGCTTGCTCGCCTGCATCGCGGTGCTGGTCGCGTGGTTCCGCTTCGAACCGCCGATGCTGGAAAAGCGTCCGCGCATCCCGCGCTTCGCGGTCTCGGCGGTGCTGCTCGCGGCCCTGGTCACCCTGGTCGTCGGCGTGCCGTTCTGGCGTGGGCTGTACAACGCCAAGCTGCTCGGCTTGCAGCCATGGTCGCCGACCGCAACCCGTGAGCACAACGGCCTGGTCGAATCGCTGTTGCTGTTCCACCTGCAATACGGAGCGGCCCACGACAAACCCGACGTCGCTGCCGCGCTGCAATTGATGGCACGGTTCGAGCCCCGGATCGAGGCACTCGCGAAATCGACCGCCGCGGCGGCGCCCCCGCGGAAGCCCGACATCGTGGTGATCCTCAGCGAATCGTTCTTCGACCCGACCATCCTCAACGGCTACGACAAGGACGTGGATTTCATGCCCAACCTGCGGCGACTGGCGCAGCACGGGACCTCCGGCTGGATGCACTCGCCCACCTTCGGCGGTGGCACCATCCGCACCGAGTTCGAGGTCCTCACCGGGCTACCACTGCGCTACTTCAGCGACGTGATGTTCCCCTACCTCCAGCTCCACCAGAAGGTCATCCCCGGGATCGTGCGGCTACTGGAACAACACGGCTACCAGACGGTGGCGGTCCACGGCGGCGATCCGCATTTCTGGAACCGGGCTTCGGCGTTCAAGGCGCTTGGCTTCGACAGATTCATTTCCGAAGGCGACTTCCCGGCGAACGACGCCGTGCACGACGGCAAGTACATGTCCGACAAGTCGTTCACCGACGAAATGCTGCGCCAGCTCAAGCCGGATGGACCGCCGCAGTTCATGCTGGGCATCAGCATCGAGGCACACGGCCCGTACGACCAGACCTACGGCATCGACACCCGCGAACGCGATGCGATCCCGGTGCCGCCCAAGGTCACCGGCGAGGCGAAAAAGGAACTGCAGAATTACATCTACCACATGCGCCACGCCGACCAGCAACTCGGCCGGTTCGCGGACACCTTGGCGAAACGCGATCGACCGACCCTGATCGTGTTCTTCGGGGACCACCTCCCCGCGATCGTGCCGGCCTTCCAGCAGGCAGGCTTCCATGACGGCAAGGGGTTCCTCGTGCAGACCGTGCCGTATCTGGTGATCGACACTTCCCAACTGCACACGGCCAGGCCGGTGACGAAGGACGTCGCCGCCTGGGAACTGCCCGGCATGGTGCTGCACCGGGCCGGCATCCACGATCCGTGGTTTGCCCTGACGCAACTGGTGGCGCCGCAACTGGAAGGGCTGACCCGCGCGCCGGACGCGCCGGTCGCCCCCGAAACCCCGGAACAGAAGCAGCTCGACAAGGGCATGAGCAACGTCGCCGAGCTGCGACTCGAAGGCAAGCTGGAAGCGCTGTGGCCCAAGGCCGCCGCGATGGCGGCCCAACCGCAGCCCTCGTCCACCGCGAGCACCGGCGCGCGAAGCCCGGGCCCGTAGGACGGACACCGTCCGCCGAGCGGGACGTGGCTGGCCATACGCGCTCCGGATGGCTTCGGGACGTCAGCGCCCGATTTGCTGCAACAACGTCCCCGCCGCCGCGTCCAGATCGCTGTCCTTGTCGTGGTACGCCTCGCCCAGCGAGCGCGACACCGGCACGTCCACCGGACGCGGATGCATTTCCATCGGCTGGCCGTCTTCGGTGGTCACGGTGATGAACGGCAGGCGCACGGTCGCGCCGTCGATCAGCTTCTCGTTGCTGGTGTAGATGATCCAGCCCGCGGTCGGCTCGCCCACGACCTTGCCGAGGCCCAGCTCGCGATAGCCTTCGGTGAAGTCCTCGCCGTCGGAAAGCGTCACGCGATTGGTGACGAGCACCGTGGGGCGCTCCAGCGCCCGCTGGCCGAGGATGCTGCGCGCCGGTTGCGCCTGGTCGAATCCCCGGAAAGTCATGTTGAGGTACGGGCGGCGTGACAGCACGTCCAGCGCGTAGGCATTCACGAAGCCGCCGAAGTTGTTGCGCACGTCGATCACGACGCCCTCGCGGGTCATGTTCTGGGCATCGAGATCGCGGTACAGCCGGTCCAGCGAGGCTTCCGACATGTCGGGCAGGTGGACGTAGCCGAGCCGCCCGCCGCTGATCCTCGCGACGTAGGCGCGGTTGCGCGCCACCCAGGCGTTGTACGCCAGCACGCCGAGGGTATGCGAATCGACGGGCTTCACTTCGACATCACGGGTGCCGGACTTGCCCGCGATCCGCAGCGTGGTCTTCCTGGCGATGCGGTTTTCCAGCAGCGCGTAGAGGTTGTCGTGCGCGCCGATCGCGTGGCCATCGACCGCCTGCAGCACGTCGCCCGGCTCGATGCCGGCGATCGCGGCCGGCGACAGCGGCACCACCTCGGCCGCCCGCAAGCTGCCGTCGCGCTCGTAGGCCGCCGTGTCGAAAATCAGTCCCAGCCGGCCGGTGGCGGGCTCGGCATGCGTATCCGGACGCACGCCCGAATGCGAGGCGTCGAGTTCGCCCACCATCAGGTTCATCAGGCGATTCACGGCTGCCCGCGTCGGCGCGCCCGCGATCAGTGGCGCGTAGTTGGCCCGCACCGCATTCCAGTCCACGCCATTCATCGCCGGGTCGTGGAAGTTGTCGCGCAGCCAGGTCCACGCCTGCTCGAACGCGGTCATCTTGTCGCGCGCGAAATCGACGTCCGCCTCGGCGTCCACGTCGATCTGCCTGGCCTTGCTGCCCTCGGCGAGCTCGACCGAATGGAGCTTGCCGTCGTCGAGGTAGTACACGGTCTTGCCGTCGGGGCTGAACTGCGCGTCGGCCTTGTCGCCGCTGGTCGACGTCAACTGGCGCGCGACCGGCGGCTTGTCCGCCTCCGCCAGCGGATCGAGCGACCACGCGTAGAGGTTGGTGCGGCCCGCAACCTGCGCGGTGACGACCAGCGTCTTGCCGTCGGGGCTGACGACGATCGACTGCGCGTCGAGGCCGGTCGGCAGCAGCGTCAGGCGACGGTTGATGCCTTCGGCGTCGATCGCCACGTGCACCGGCTTGTGCGACGGCTTGCCCTTCGCCGGGGGCGGCTTCGCGGATTCGTCCGTGGTCTTCCGGTTGTCTTCGTGCCCGGGCTCGGGCGTCGTCTGGCGGAACAGGTCGCGGAACTGGTCCTCGCGGAAGTGCGGCGTGCGCGGCACCAGGTCGACGCTGGCGATCTGCCCTTGCTCGGTGCGTTGGCCGGTGGTGAACAGGAAGGTCTTGCCGTCGGGGCTGAAGGTGACCTCGTCGGAGAACGTATTGGCGAGGCCGCTCAGCACCACGGCCCTGCCGCTGCCCACGTTCACCGCCACCGCATTGCGGAACATCCGGGGCCCGGATTCGAGCACTGCGATCCAGCGGCCGTCGGGCGACCATGCCAGCGGGCGGTCGGAGGTGAGGGGACGATGCAGGTCGAGGTGGCCGCTGGTGAGCGTGCGCAGGCGACCGCTCGATACATCCAGCAGTTCCAGGTGGCGGCCATCGCGCAGGAACGCCAGCGACTTGCCGTCCGGCGAGAACGCGGGCGAGGCGTCTTCGCCTTCACCGCTCGTCAACTGCGTCTCCTTGCCCGAATCGAAATCGTGGAGATAGAGGTGCCGGCCGCCGTCGCGGAATGCCCCGTACACGATGCGATGGTTGTCCGGTGCCCAGGCGACGCCGTAGGTCACCCCCGGCTCGCGCGTGACGCGGACCGCGTGGCCGCCCTTCTTCGCATCGGCTGCATAGACATTGCCGGCCGCGATGAAAGCCACCTTCTTGCCGTCCGGCGACAGCGCGAGGTCGCTGAAATCGTCGCGCAGGGTCTTGTGCTCGTCCTCTGGCCCCGCGATCGCGCCGGCCAGCGTGATCGTGACCGGCTGCGCCTTGCCGCTCGCGGTGTCGACGGTCCAGATGGCGAAATCGCGCTCGAATGCGATGGTCCTGCCGTCGCCGGAAATGGTCGGCCACAGCAGCCGGCCGTCCGTGAATCGGGTCAACGCGTTTTCGCGGCCATCGCGTTGCACGTGCCAGAGGTTTTCCGCGCCGGAACGATCGCTCCCGCCGCGATCGCTCATGTAGTAGAGCGACTGGCTGTCGGGCGCCCACATCGGCCAGTCCGCGCGCGCGTCATCCGGCGTCAGCCGGGAATACCGGTGCGTGCCGTCGTTGGCGAGCAGCCAGATCGCACCGTGGTCGATATGCGCGCTGCCATGCCGCCACCACTGGAACGCACCCATGCCGCCGCCGACCAGCGCGACCGTCTTGTCATCGGGCGAAGGTACGCCCTGTTCCTCGTTGCGGTACGCTTCCAGCGACACCGGCATCGGCGTGCCACCCGTTGCGCGGACCCGGTACACCGCATTGAAGCCGCCCACGTTGTCGCGCGCGGAACTGAAATAGATCCAGTTGCCATCGTGCGACCAGCCGCTCGGTTCGTCGGGACCATCGGCATGGGTGAGCCGCGTCAGCGTGCCGGTCGCGGTATCCAGCACGTAGACGTCGCCGCCTCCGGTCGCGTCCGACACGAACGCGAGCTTGTTCCCGTCCGGCGAAAACAGCGGGTGCGAATCCGCGCCCTTGTCGGCGACCATCAAATGCGCCGCGCCGCCCGCCGCCGGCACTTCCCAGATGGCGCCGCCCGATACGAACGCGATACGGCTGCCATCCGGCGAAATCGCGGGCTGCGCGAAACTCGGCTTCGGCACGGGCACCGTCGCGACGGCCGCGTGCAAGGGAAACGCCGGCGCCGCCAGCAACGCCGCAGCGGCAAGATGGATCGCGCGCATTCGGGACTCCCCTGACCGTATCGTCCGGGGAGTGTAGCCATGCCCGCCCGAGCGGCAATGGGCCATTGGTCGTGGCGGACGAGCGTGCCCGCAAGCAGCACGTTCGCGCCCACCGTCCGGCGCCGGCCGCCATTCAGCTTCGGACGCGGGACCGGGTAAACCGATGTTCCCGTGGCGCGTTATAGCCAGTGAAGGAAAATTGACCCGTCACCACGACGGGACAAGCTCCCGTTCATTGGCATCGCGCAACACTCCAGGCGCATTCCACCGACGTCCCGCAGTATCCGACCTCCCTCCCCCGGAGCAAACCATGCACATCAACCCATCCCGCATTGCTGTCTTGAGCCTCGCATGCGCCGCAGCCCTCGGCTTCGGCATGCAGGCCACTGCACGTGTCCACGTCCACGGCGGCCACCGTGGCGCCGGGCAAGCGGCGCACTGGCGCGCCACCCGCTTCACCGGTCCCAATGGAGGCACGCTCGGCCACGGCGAACGCACCGTCCGCGATCGCCAGGAGCAGACCCTGTCGCGCGGTCGCGTCACGCGCGTGACCGGCCCCGATGGCGGCTCGATCGCCCACGGCAGCAAGACCGTACGGGACCGTGCCGACGGCACGCTCACCCGTTCCCACGGCACCAAGGCCACCGGCCCGAACGGCAGTTCCCTCACCCACGGCGGCAAGACGGTTTATGGCCCCGACGGCGCGGTGACGCACAACGGCGGCACCCAGTTCAACGGCGCAAATGGCGCGACCGCCACCGGCCACAACAGCTACACGAAGAACCCCGATGGGTCGTCGGATTTCAGCCATACCACCAGCGGCACTACGGCCAATGGCACGGACTTCAGCCACAGCAAGGACGTCACCAAGACGGCCGACGGCACCCGCACGGCCAGCAAGGAAACGACGGTCAACGGCGCGAATGGCGGCAGCCTGGAGACCTCCAAGACATCCGGCGATGGCAGCATGACGCGCAATACGCAGGCAACCACGAAGTCCGGCGCCACCTACACCGGTGAAACCAGCTACACCAAGGGGCAAGGCGTCACCCACACCGGCACGTGCACCGACGCCGATGGCAACACGATCACCTGCCCCCACAAGCATCAGTGATCATCGACCATTGGTCCGAGTGACATGACCAAGCCGGTGTGCCTGTCGGGCGCACCACCAAAAAAGCCCCGCGATCGCTCGCGGGGCTTTTTGTGTTGCCTTGGACTTCCGGCGAGTTGAGCGTCCTGCTTCTGGACGCTCGAACGAGCCGAGTTGATCCGGCGCGGCGCGCCGGATAACACCGTAGTTGATCCGTCGCCGCCAAGCGGCGATGGATGACTCAGAAGTCCATGCCGCCCATGCCACCCATGCCGCCCATGCCACCGCCGGCGCCGCCGCCGTGGTTGTGCTCTTCCTTCTTGGGCGCTTCGCCGATCATGGCTTCGGTGGTGATCATGAGGCCGGCGATCGAGGCCGCGTTCTGCAGCGCCGAACGGGTGACCTTGGTCGGATCGAGGATGCCCATCTCGACCATGTCGCCGTATTCACCGGTGGCGGCGTTGTAACCGAAGTTGCCCTTGCCGTCGGCGATCTTGTTCAGCACCACGGACGGCTCTTCGCCGGCGTTGGCGACGATTTCGCGCAGCGGGGCTTCCATCGCACGCTTGGCGATCACGATGCCGTGTTCCTGGTCCTCGTTGTCGCTCTTGAGGCCCTTGATCGCGGCCAGTGCACGCACCAGCGCCACGCCACCGCCGGGCACCACGCCCTCTTCCACCGCCGCACGCGTGGCGTGCAGGGCGTCTTCGACGCGCGCCTTCTTTTCCTTCATCTCGACTTCGGTCGCGGCACCGACCTTGACCACCGCCACGCCGCCGGACAGCTTGGCGACGCGTTCCTGCAGCTTCTCGCGGTCGTAGTCGGAGGTGGTCTCCTCGATCTGCGCCTTGATCTGCTTGATGCGGCCTTCGATGCCCTTGGTGTCGCCGGCGCCGTCGATGATGGTGGTGTTTTCCTTGGTGACGACGACCTTCTTGGCGCGGCCGAGATCCTTGACGGTGGCCTTCTCGAGCTGCAGGCC
>DASSOQ010000120.1:0-11169 GCA_035700365.1 Rhodanobacteraceae bacterium
GCCTGCCGGCCCGGCTGCATGCGTCGCGACGGCGCGCGCCGGACCGGCGGGAATCGGGTCGATTCTACCGCCGCTGCCGACAGGCGGTCACCCGGATCCCGTCGCCTCGTCGAGCGGTTGCGCAGCGGATCGCCGGCTAGGCACTACGCCGGATCAGCCATTCCGCGAGCAGCGGCACCGGCCGTCCGGTCGCGTAACCCTTGCGTCCCGGAACCCATGCGGTGCCGGCGACGTCGAGGTGCGCCCACGGCGTTCCCTCGGTGAAACGCGACAGGAACAAGGCGGCGGTGACCGCGCCGGCGCTCTTGCCGCCGACGTTGGCGATGTCGGCGAACGCCGATTCCAACTGGTTGCGGTAGTCGTCCCACAGCGGCATCCGCCAGGCGCGATCGAGCGATGCCTCGCCGGCCGCGAGCAGCGCGCCCGCCAGCTCGTCGTCGGCGCTGAACAGGCCCGAGGCGTGCGCGCCGAGCGCGATCACGCAGGCGCCCGTCAAGGTCGCGGCGTCCACCAGCGCCTGTGGCTGGAAGCGCTTGCAGGTGTAGGCGAGCGCATCGCACAGGATCAGCCGGCCCTCGGCATCGGTGTTCAGCACTTCGACGGTGATCCCGGCGTGGGTGTGCAACACGTCGCTCGGCCGATAGCCGCCGCCGTCGGGCATGTTCTCGACCGAAGGCACCACGCACACCAGGTTCAGCGGCAACTTCAGCTCGACCGCGCTGAGGAACGCGCCGAGCACCCCGGCAGCGCCGCACATGTCGTACTTCATTTCCTCCATGGAACCGGTGGGTTTGAGGTTCATGCCGCCGGTGTCGAAGGTGACGCCCTTGCCGACCAGCGCACAGGGCTTCGCGCCTTCCGCGCCGCCCCGGTACTGTAGCACGATCAGCTTGGGCGGCGTTCCCGATCCCGACGCGACCGCGAGCAGCGCGCCCATCCCGAGCTTTTCCATGTCCGCCCGCTCGAGCACTTCGAGCGTCACCGCCTCGTGCGCGTCGGCGATGGTTTTCGCCTGCGCGGCGATGTGCGACGGCGTGCAGAGGTTCGGCGGCAGGCAGCCCAGTTCGCGGGCGAACGTGACGCCGCCGGCGATCGCCCGTGCCTGTTCGAGGCCACGATCCGCCGCGGCCCCGGCGACAAGTTCCAGCCTGGCCAGCTTCGGGGAATCGCTTTCCGGCTTGACCGTCGCGGTATAGCGGTAGCAGGCGTGGTCGATCGCCAGCGCGCAGGTCCGGACGCGCCAGTCGGCGTCACGCCCGGGGACGTCGAGTTCGGGCAGCCACGTGCTCGCCTGACTCGCCGGCATGCGCTTCAAGACCTTGCCCGCCGCGCCACAGGCACGCTCGAACGCGCGCGCATCGAACTTGTCGCGCGCGCCCAACCCCACCAGCAGGACACGCGGCGATGCGACGTTCGGCAGCCCGTGCAGGACCAGCGTGGTGCCGGACTTGCCGTTGAAGTCGCCCGATTCGCGCAGGCGCGCGATGGACCCGCCGCTCGCCTCGTCGATCGCCGCGGCGGCCGCTGACGGACCCTCCTCGAACAGGCCCGCGACGACGCACGGCGTGTCCGCGGCGTCGGCGGCAGCCGAACCCAGGCTGAATTCAAGCATGCGGATTGCTCCCTTGGTAGTCGGTCGTGCGAAGGCGCGCCAATACACTCGGCCCCCGCAAAGCGCTTGAGTCTAGGGAACATTCCGATAACCTGCCAGTTTCCGCTTCGCTCGCGCGCGGAGCACGCGGCAGCGCCGGATCTTCCGGCGACTCCCCGCTCCGCCTTGACTCCGGGGTGATCCCCGCGACAGGTTCGAACCTCGCAATGCCGCGTTTGTCCATCCTCGACCGCTACCTCCTGCGCGAATTCCTGCTCGGCACCCTGGCGGCCGTCGTGGTGTTGCTGGTGATCTTCACCGGCAGCACCTTCGCCGACATCGTCAACAAGGTCGCGACCGGGCGGCTGCCGGGCTCGGTGATGTTCACGGTGCTGGGACTGAACCTCGTCAACACGCTGCAGGCGCTGCTGCCGATGGCGATGTTCCTCGGGATCCTGGTGGCGCTCGGCCGGATGTACCGTGACAGCGAGATGCACGTGTTGTCGGCTTCCGGCTTCGGACCCACGGGCCTGCTGAAGCCCACGGCGGTGTTCGCGATCGGCACCGCGATCCTGGTGGCACTGGTGTCGCTGTGGCTCGGCCCGCTCGCCGCGCGCGCATCGAACGCCGAAATCACCCAGGCCAACCGCTCGGTGATCGCCGCCGGCCTGGAAGCCGGGCAGTTCACCAGCCTGCCGGGCAGCGGCGGCATCCTGTTCGCCAACAGCGTCAGCCCCGACGGCACCCGGCTCGGCAAGCTGTTCGTCGCCCGCGAGCAGACCGGCAAGGACGGCGCCACCAGCATCAAGGTGATCACCGCCGACCACGGCGACCTGTTCCACGAGGGGCAGCAGGACAACCGCTACGTCGCGCTGCACGACGGGCATCAATACGAGATCCCGCTCGGCCGGGACAACTGGCGGCTGATGAAATTCCAGAGCAACGAGATGGCGCTGTCGCAGCCCGCCGACGAGAGCGACCAGGACGATGTCGAAAGCCGGCGCACCACCGCTTCGCTGATCGGCGACGACGACCCGGCCGCGCGCGCCGAACTGCAATGGCGGATCGCGATCCCGTTCGGGCTGCTGATGCTGGGCATGCTCGCGCTGCCGCTGGCCCGACAGGCGCCGCGCACCTCGCCGGTCGGCCGCATCCTGATCGCGGTGCTCGCCTACCTCGTCATCATGAACCTGATGGTGCTCGGGCGCTCCTTCATCGCGAGCGGCGCGTTGCCCGCATTGGCCGGGATGTGGTGGCTCCTGGTGCCGGTATTCGCGGGCTCCGCCTTCGCGTTCGCGAGGCAATACGCGCCACGCCGGCCGCGCGGCGTGGAAGAGCCCGCCACGTGACGGCCACGGTCCTGCAACACATCCGGATCAAGCGCGCGGACCTGTTGATCGCGGGGGCGGTGCTGGGCGGGCTGTTGCTGACCTGGCTGGTATTGACCGGCCTCGATGCGTTCATCCAGTTCGCCGGCCAGATCGGCGACATCGGCCGCAACGGCTACACGCTGGGCAATGCGGTGGTGTACATCCTGCTGACCGTCCCGCGGCGCGCCTACCAATGGTTCGTGTTCGCGGCGCTGATCGGCAGCCTCGTGGGCCTCGGCGGGCTCGCCGCCAGCGGCGAGTTGACCGCGCTGCGCGCCGCGGGCATGTCGAAGCTGCGGATCAGCCTGTCGGTGGTCGGCCTGGTCGCGCTGCTGATGGCCGGCGTGTTCGCAATGGGCGAGACGGCGGCGCCCGCCGGCGAACAGCGCGCGCAGGCCCTCCAGTTGCAGCGCAACGGCGGCCAGCTGCAGGCGCCCGAGGGCAGCGGCCGCTGGGCCCGCGACGGCGACGACATCATCAACGCCAAGGCGGCGCTGGTCCACGTGGTGCACGGCCGCCCCGAAGTCGAGCTCGCGGATGTGCGGATCTTCGGCTTCAACGACGCGCACGAACTGACGTCGTTCCGGCGCGCCAGGCTGGCCACGCGGGAAGGCAAGTCGTGGGTGCTCCACGACGTGCGCGACACCCGCGTCTCGCCGCAGGGCGCGGTCAGCACGACCCGCAAGCGGCAGGCATGGGACACCAGCCTCGATCCCGCGGTGCTGGAAGCCTCGGTGATCCATCCCGAGTACCTGTCGCTGCGCGATCTCTCCGTGAACATCGCCTACCTGCGCGCCAACCGGCAGAACGCGGGCGTCTACCTCAACGCGTGGTGGGCGCGCATCTTCTATCCGATCGACACCCTGCTGCTGGTGCTGTGCGCGCTGCCGTTCGGATTCGGCGCGCTGCGCTCGGGCGGACTCGGCAAGCGCCTGTTCCTCGGCGTGATCGTGGCGATCGCCTGGTACTTCCTGGAACGCGCGGTGGTGAGTACCGGGACCGTGTTCGGTGCCTCGGCGCTGGTCGTCAACCTGATCCCGCCCCTGGTGCTGCTGGCGATCGCGATTGCGTACTACCGTCGCGCATAAGACTGCATCGCGCGCGTGGCGCGCTCCTCAGCGGCGCTTTTGTAGGAGCGCCCCATGGCCGCGACCGAACGGCCACATTGTTCATGGCGTCAAAGCCGCGTCATGCGCGTTCGGCACAGCCGGTCGTGCCAGGTGCGCCTGCCGGGATCAAACCACGCGTACCAGAATCCGGCTCCGAGCAGCGCGAGCGACACCAGCGCCAGAACGTAACGCAGCATCGCGACGCGCGCACCGATGCGCGGGCCGTCCTCGCGCACCAGCCGCAACTTCCACGCGCGCATGCCGATCGTCGCGCCGACCCGCGTCCACGACACCACGAAATAGCCGCCCGCCACCACCAGCAGCCACGCGCCCAGCAGCGCCCGCAACGCCGGTCGCGGATGCTGCGGATCGTAGACGCCGTGGAACGCGAGCACCCACAGCGCCGCGGCGACGATCCACAAGCCCACCAGCGGAAACAGGTCGTACACCATGCCGGCGAAGCGCCGCCACAGCGGCGGCGATTTCACGGGATCGGCAGGAGCGGTGGTCGATGGCATGATTGGGCTTGCGGCAGCAGGATGCACGCGCCAGCATCGCACGATGACCGGACCGCCGACCAGCATCGACCCGCGCGACCGTGCCGCGATCGATGCATTCCTCGAAAACGTGTGGTCGCGCGACGGCCTGGCCGATCTGACGCTCACCGATTATCGCGGTGATCTCGAACGCTGTGCAGCCTGGCTCGCGAGCCATGCGAACGGACTCGTCACGGCCACCCGCGAGGACTTGTTCCGCTATCTCGCCGCCCGCAATCTCGCCGGGGTCGGCGCGCGCACCAACGCGCGCGAGCTCACGGCACTTCGCCGCTTCTACGCCGAGCAGGTCCGCCGGGATGCGGGATTCGAAGATCCCACCTTGCTGCTGGACACGCCCAAGCTGCCGCGCACGCTGCCCAAGGCGCTGGCGGAGCGCGAGATCGAGGGGCTCCTGGAAGCGCCCGACACCGCGACCCCGATCGGCCTGCGCGACCGTGCGATGCTCGAACTGATGTACGCCTGCGGCCTGCGTGTGAGCGAACTCGTCACGCTGCCGATCGCCGGACTCAACCTGCGCCAGGGCGTGTTGCGGGTCACCGGGAAGGGCGGCAAGGAGCGCCTGGTGCCGATCGGCGAAACCTGCATGGATTGGCTGACCCGCTACCTGCGCGAGGCGCGGCCCGCACTCGCGAAGGGTCGCGAGGCGCCCGCGCTGTTCCTGTCCAACCGCGCGGCCGGCATGACCCGCCAGATGGCGTGGACGATCGTGAAGAAGCACGCGCTGGCCGCCGGCATCGCCGCCAAGCGCATATCGCCGCACGTCCTGCGGCATTCCTTCGCCACGCACCTGTTGAACCACGGCGCTGACCTGCGCGCGCTGCAGATGCTGCTCGGCCACAGCAACCTGTCCACGACGCAGATCTACACGCTGGTCGCGCGTGAAGGCCTCAAGCGATTGCACGCGCAACACCACCCGAGGGCGTAGCGCGCATACCGTCCGCCGGGCGCCCGCCGTGCAAGTATTATGGCCCTTTTCCGGGAGCCGCCCGCATGGCCGCACAGAAGTATCCCGAGTGGATCTGGCACAACGGATCGGTGAAGCCGTGGGCGGACGCCACCACGCACGTGATGTCGCACGGGCTGCAGTATGGTTCGTCGGTGTTCGAGGGCATCCGCTGCTACAAGACACCCTCGGGCGGCGCGATCTTCCGGCTCGCGGCGCACATGAAGCGGCTGTACAACTCGGCGCGGGTCTACGACATGCAGATCCCGTACTCGATCGAGGAAACCACCGCGGCATGCCACGAGGTGCTGAAGCGGAACGGTCTCGAACAAGCCTACCTGCGCCCCTGCGCCTGGCGCGGCCTCGGCGGCTTCGGGCTTTCGGCCGACACGCCGGTGGACGTCGCGGTCGCCGGCTGGCCGATGGGACCTTACCTTGGACCCGAGGCCTTGCAGCACGGGATCACCGCGTGCGTGTCGAGCTGGCAGCGCTGCGCGCCCAACACCATCCCCGCCGGGGCCAAGGCCGGCGGCAACTATCTCTCCGGCCAACTGATCGCGCGCGAAGCGCGGCTGCGCGGCTTCGGCGAAGGCATCGCGCTGGCCTCGACCGGCCTCCTGAGCGAGGGCGCGGGCGAAAACCTGTTCCTGGTGATCGACGGCACCTTGCACACGCCACCCGTCAGCGCCGCGCTGCTGAACGGCATCACGCGGGATTCGATCATCACCCTGGCACGCGAGCATGGGGTGCAGGTCGTCGAGCGCGACCTGCCGCGCGAATACCTGTACCTCGCCGACGAGATTTTCATGTGCGGCACCGCCGCCGAGGTCACGCCGATCCGCGCCGTCGACGGCAAGAGCATCGGCGCGGGCGACGCCGGTCCCCTCACCCGCCGGATCCAGGACTGGTACTTCGGGCTGTTCGACGGCCGCACCGAGGACAAGTGGGGGTGGCTGGAAGGGTTGTGATGCGATGAACCCCTCGCCCAACCTGTTCCTGATCGGCCCGATGGGCGCCGGCAAGTCCAGCATCGGCCGGCAGCTCGCGAGGCATTTCGACATGCCGTGCATCGATCTCGACGCCGCGATCGAGGAACATACCGGGGTGAGCGTCGCGACCATCTTCGAGATCGAGGGCGAGCAAGGTTTCCGCCGCCGCGAATCCGAATTGCTGGCTGAGCTGAGCGCGCGCCCGGGTATCGTGCTCGCCACCGGCGGGGGTGCCGTGCTGGTCGCGGCCAATCGCCGGCTGCTGCGCGAGCGCGGCTTCGTGGTCTGGCTGGAAACCGGCGTCGAACAGCAGATGCTGCGCCTGGAGCGTGACCGCAAGCGCCCGCTGCTCGACACGCCCGATCGCCATGGACGGTTGGAGCAACTCGCCCGCGCGCGCGATCCGCTGTACCGCGAGATCGCCGACTTCACGGTGCAGAGCGGCGGCGACGAGTCCTGCCACAATGCCGCGGCGCGCGTCGTCACGCTGCTGGAACAGCACTGGCGACGGGTGCCCGCGACGAAGGCCACCGCATGACGGCCCGGGTGGAGGTGGAGCTGCCCGGTTGCCGCTACCGCATCAGCATCGGTACTGGACTGCTCGACAACGGCGCGGCATGGCGGGAGGCCATCCGCGGTGTGCATGTCCTTCTCGTCAGCGACGAACACGTCGCGCCGCTGTACGCGCAACGGCTGCGCGAAGCGTTGCTCAACTCCGCTCTCCCTTCGGGAGAGGGTGGCGCGTCAGCGCCGGGTGAGGATTCGGCGGACGCATTGCGCGTCGGCACCCTGGTCCTTCCCGCGGGTGAAGCGCACAAGGACCTCGCTGCGGCCGCGCGAGTGCTGGATGCACTGGCGCAGCTCGGCGCGACCCGCGACGCCTGCGTGCTGGCGCTCGGCGGCGGCGTGGTCGGCGACATCGCCGGTTTCGCCGCCGCCTGCTGGATGCGCGGCATCGACTTCGTGCAGTTCCCCACCACGCTGCTCGCGATGGTCGATTCCTCGGTGGGCGGCAAGACCGGCGTCGACCACCCTGCCGGCAAGAACCTGATCGGCGCCTTCCACCAGCCGCGCGCGGTGGTTGCGGACCCCGGCACATTGTCAACCCTCCCCGATCGCGAACTCCGCGCCGGCCTTGCCGAAGTGATCAAGACCGCCTGCATCGGCGATGCCGGCTTCTTCGAGTGGCTGGAGGCGCATGTGGACGCGCTGCTCGCCCGGGACGCCGAGGCGCTCGGCCACGCCATCGCCACCTGCTGCCGCTTCAAGGCAGGGGTAGTGGCGCGTGATGAACGCGAGACGGGCGAACGCGCACTGCTCAACTTCGGCCACACCTTCGGCCACGCGCTGGAAGCCGAAGCCGGTTACGGCACGCTGCTGCACGGCGAGGCCGTCGCGATCGGCATGGTGCTCGCGGCGCGGCTGTCGACGAGGCTCGGCATGGCTGACGACGCCGACGCGAAACGCCTGCGCGCCCTGCTGCAACGCTGCGGACTACCGGTCGAGCCGCCGCCAGGCCCTCCTGCCGACGCGCTGCTCGCGCGGATGCGGCTCGACAAGAAAAATCGCGCCGGATCGCTGCGATTGATCCTGTGGCGCGGGATCGGGCACGCCGAAATCGCCGAAGGCGTCGACACGATGGCGGTGCGCGCGGTGCTTGCAGCCTGAGTGCAGCCCGGATGAAGGCGCGCAGCGCCGCAATCCGGGGCGCACCGCAACCGCCAGTCTTCCCGGATTCCGCTTCGCTGCATTCGGGCTACTCGCTGCTTCACCCCCTTCGGAACGAAGGGCGGCCCGGAGGGCCGAGCGCGTAGCGCTGCCGCGCAGCAGCGGGGGGGATGCACGCCGGAGGCGTGGGGGTCACCGTCGCGCATCTCCCATACAATTCGCGGATGCACCTCTACATGCAAACCCCGCCGGGCAGCGGCGCCGCGCCGCGCTACTGCCGCATCGCACTGGAGCAGGACCTGCTCGGCGGCTGGACGCTGTACCGCGAGTCGGGCACCGAGGGCGGGCGCGCGACCCTGAAGCGCGAGGTGTACCTCGACCGCGACAGCGCCCTCGTCGCCTTCGAACAGGCCCGCGACAGCCAGTTGAAGCGTGGTTTCAAGGTGATGATCACCCAAGGCGTGGATGCGCCGCATGGTTGAGGAATCCAATCGCAGCAACCGGTTCCTGCGCGCCCTCCACCGGCAACCGGTGGACACCACGCCCGTCTGGATCATGCGCCAGGCGGGGCGCTACCTCCCCGAATACCGCGCCACCCGCGCGCGCGCCGGCAGTTTCCTCGCGCTGGCGAAGACGCCCGAACTCGCCTGCGAAGTGACCCTGCAGCCGGTCCAGCGCTTCGAGCTGGACGCCGCGATCCTGTTCTCCGACATCCTGACCGTCCCCGATGCGATGGGCCTCGGCTTGCATTTCGTCGAGGGCGAAGGACCGAAATTCCATCATCCGCTGCGAAACGCCGCAGATATTGCCAAGCTCGGCGTCCCCGACCCGGAACAGTCGCTTCGCTACGTCACGGACGCCGTGCGGCTGGTTCGCCACGAACTGCGCGGACGGGTGCCGTTGATCGGCTTCGCCGGCAGTCCTTGGACACTCGCCTGCTACATGATCGAAGGCGAAGGCTCGCGCGACTTCGCGCGGGTGAAGGCGTTCGCATTGGACGAACCTGCCGCGATGCACCGGCTGCTCGACGTGAATGCCCGCGCCGTCGCGGCGTATCTCGCAGCGCAGGCCGCCGCGGGCGCGCAAGCCCTGATGCTGTTCGACAGTTGGGGCGGCATGCTGGCGCCCGCGATGTTCGAAGAATTCTCGGCCCGCTACCTCGCGCAGATCACCGCGCTTCTGCGCGAGGACGAGCACGCGCGCGACGTGCCACTGATCCTGTTTTCCAAGGGCGCCAATGCCAGTCTCGAAGTCCTCGCCGGCACCGGCTGCGCCGCACTCGGCGTCGACTGGACGATCACGCTCGATCAAGCGCGCCGCCGCGTCGGCCACCGGGTCGCGCTGCAGGGCAATCTCGATCCCGCGACGCTGCTGGCCTCCCCCGACGTAATCCGCCGCGAAGTGCAACGCGTCCTGCAAGACTTCGGCCCGCACCCCGGCCACGTGTTCAACCTGGGCCATGGCATCACGCCCGACGTTCCACCCGAACATGTCGCCGTACTGGTGGATGCGGTGCATGCCGGCGCCCGCGGCCCTGAGTCCCGGCTGCAGCGGGAATGCTAGACGACCAGCCTTGAAGGTTCACCCGCGGCGGTAATCCACGTCCGTAGTCGGCCAAGAGCGGCCGACCGGCGTCTTCAACGAGTAGCTCCATAGCGGACGCTCGAGACTCGTGCCGCGAGAATTGCATCGGCTACGGCTACAACCACCGCCTTGCAGCCGAATTGCGTCGTACCGCCTCCAGGAGGCGCAGCGCTTGCCTGCGGCTGCCCTCTTACACCTGCACGTCGCCCTGCGAAGTGCTTATCGGCCCACCTCAGTTGATAACGCGCCGAGCTTGCACGAATTTGTACGTCCTGCAAAGCGGCCAAGTGGCTGTTCCGACGAAGGTTGCTTTCGATTGCGATCGGTTGCGCTGCGCGCGATACTCGGTGCAACGCCCCGTCATGGGGCGGAATTGGCGTTGGGCGTCAGCTGTTTTCATATTTCGGTTGGGGTGTCGCACCGTTTTGCGTGTGCTCCGTGACGTAACGGTTTGGCTTCGCTGGGTGTCGTGCTCGGCCTGCGTGGTAGCCTAGCTGGCGTCAGCCAGCTCTTCGCAGCCAACGCGCGCGTTTCGGTCATGGCGGGCACGCGGGTGTGGTTGCTGGTCGCGTTTCCGGGCGGTCAATGCGCGCGGTCCGTCGCAGCCGCCAGGTTGTCGCAAGCGGTTCGCAATTCGTGCGCAGGCCGCAACGGTCATCGCACTTGTAGCTCCACAGCCACAGCGGTATCTTCCAGCCGAGCCGCAAGATTGCGAGGCTGTCGCCCAACATTTCGGTCAAGCGGACGCCGGTCCGTCGCTTTCGTTTTTCCAAACGTTGCGGCCGGCGCCGCTTACCTCAAGCGTTAGGGCTCAGGGGAGGTTGGAATGAAGAGTTATGTGTTCGCAGTTCTCGCACTTTTTTCATTGCCGGCGTTCGCATCAGATTGGGCGGCCCAAGCGCAACACGACATGGGCACTCCGGGTGGAAAGCAATATGAAATGGTTGCCGCAAAATACGCTGCTTCCGTCTTGGGGCAGGTCATGGGCACCTGCGTCAAGTCGTGGCTACCGTCCACTTTCCAGCTCTATCTCAAGCTCGCCGCTGGCGGTGTCGTGGTTGCATCGTCAGTGAGCCCAGCATCACCAGCAGCCAATTGCTTCGCAGCGCAGTTGAGCAAGTTGACCTGGCCAA
This sequence comes from Rhodanobacteraceae bacterium, assembly GCA_035700365.1. Taxonomy (GTDB): domain Bacteria; phylum Pseudomonadota; class Gammaproteobacteria; order Xanthomonadales; family Rhodanobacteraceae; genus 66-474. Next base: position 10,945 of record DASSOQ010000120.1, read on the forward strand.
ATCCGCCGTTTGCACCATTTGTTTACACCATGGAGATGTTTGGTAACTCGGCGGACTTTGAGCCCTAACTATTCGCTCAACCGGACGCAAACCCGCTGCGCGGGTTGCGCCGGTTAGCTCAAGCGTTATGCGTAAGGGGGAACAGTGTCGCGTCCACAGAACCGATCACAGGTGAATTCAATTCTGAAGTGCAACATCTGACCCAACGAAGCGGCCCGGGTGCGG
>DASSOQ010000121.1:0-11728 GCA_035700365.1 Rhodanobacteraceae bacterium
GCGCCAGCGACTGATGGAGCGTTTCAAGAAGGGTGAAATCGACCTTCTGGTGGCGACGGACGTCGCGGCGCGCGGACTGCACATCCCCGATGTCACCCACGTCTTCAACTACGACCTGCCGCAGGACGGCGAGGACTACGTGCACCGGATCGGCCGCACCGCGCGCCTGGGCGCCGAAGGCGACGCGATCAGCTTCGCCTGCGACCTGTACGCGATGAACCTGCCCGACATCGAGCACTACATCGGCATGAAGATCCCGGTGCAGGCGATCGAACCGGCGTGGCTGGCCGCGCCGGCGCCGCGTGCACAGGCGGCCCATCACGGCGAAGGCGACACCGGCGCCATGGAAGCCGTCGCCCCGGGCGGCGCCGGCAACGCCGCGCCCGCCAAGCGCCGCCGGCGGCGCCGCAAGTCGAAGGACCACCCCGCCACATCGCCGGCAGCCAATGCCTGATCTGCTGCCCGCCCGGCTGCCTGACTGCTCCGGCGCAACCCCTGCCTGATATCGTCGTCGCGGAGCCGTTGCCGGCTTCATCGGCAACGGCAGCCGGGATCCGGATCGATTATTGCTTCAGGGCGTCCGGAAAATGAATTCCGGGTTCCGCGCTGCGCGCGGCCCCGGAATGACGAAATGTTGTTAGGCTCTCGCGGTCTCCCGTCTCCCGTCTCCCGTCTCCCCGTCTCCCGTCTCCCCGTCTCCCGTCTCCCGTCTCCCGTCTCCCGTCTCCCGTCTCCCGTCTCCAGACTCGCGTGATCCGTTTCGACTCCGTCAGCAAGCGCTACCCCGAAGGTCGCGAGGCGTTGATCGACCTCACCTTCGTCGTCGAGCCCGGCGAGATGCTGTTCGTGACCGGCCATTCCGGCGCCGGCAAGACCACGTTGTTGAAGCTGATCGCGGCCATCGAACGCCCGAACCACGGCACGATCGAGGTACACGGCCGCAATCTCGCCAGGCTCCGGCGGCGCGACATCCCGCGCCTGCGCCGCGACATCGGCATGGTGTTCCAGGACCATCGCCTGCTGATGGACCGGAGCGTCGCCGACAACATCGCGCTGCCGCTGGTGATCGCGGGGATCCCCCGCGACGAGCGGGCCAGGCGGGTGCGCGGCGCGCTGGAGAAGGTCGGTCTCGCGGGCCGCGGCAAGGATACGCCGGCGGCGCTTTCCGCCGGCGAGAAGCAGCGGGTGGGCATCGCGCGTGCCATCGCCGGCCGGCCGTCGCTGATCATTGCCGACGAACCCACCGGCAACCTGGATCCGCAATTGTCCGAGGAGATCATGCAGTTGTTCACGGCCCTCAAGGCGACCGGCAGCACCATCGTCATCGCGAGCCACGACCTGCCGCTGCTGAAGCGGATGAAGCAGCGCGTGATCGTGCTCGACCACGGACACCTGATCGACGACGTGGCCGCGCGGGAGGTGGCATGAACGCACGCGCATCGATGGCTTCGGAGGTCCGCCATTCGCGCTTCGGGATGTGGCGGCGGCAACACGCGTGGTGCCTGCGCGACAGTTTGAGGCAATTGGCGCGGCGGCCGCTCGGCACCGCGCTGACCATCGCGGTCATGGGCCTCGCGCTGGCGCTGCCGCTGGCGTTCTACCTGCTGCTGGCGAACGTGCAGCACCTCGCCGGCGCGTTGGGCGATTCCCAGGCGATCAGCGTGTTCCTGAAGTCGGGGCAGGGCGCCGAACAGGCTGCAACATTGGCCCAGGGATTGCGGGGGCGCCCGGATGTCGGTTCGGTGGCCGTTCGCACTCCGCAACAGGGGTTGGCGGAACTCGCCGCGATCCAGGGCTTCGGCGATGCGATCCAGTCGGTGCCGGACAATCCCCTGCCGTTCGTGCTGCTGGTCGATCCGAGCCCGGGCACGGATCGCGCACAGGTCGAGTCGCTGGTGAAGGACGTGCGCGCGATGCCGCAGGTCGACCTGGTCCAGGACAACGGGCAATGGCGGGCACGGCTGGACGCGCTGGTGGAACTCGGGCGTCGCATCGCGGTGCTGCTGGCGGTGCTGCTCGGCGCCGCCGCCGTGCTGGTGATCGGCAATACCGTGCGGCTCGACATCCGTGGGCGCGCGGAGGAAATCGCGGTGCAGCGCCTGATCGGCGCCAGCGCCACCTTCGTGCGCCGGCCGTACCTGTACGAGGGCGCGCTCTACGGGCTCGCGGCGGGGATCCTCGCGGTGGGGCTGGTGCTCGCGCTGGAGGCGGTGCTGGCCGCGCCGGTACGTGACCTGGTCGCCAGTTACGCGGGGCGCCTGCACTTCGGCGGCTTGTCTTGGGGTACGCTCGTGGCCACGCTCGGCATCGCGCTTGTACTCGGCTGGCTGGGGGCATGGATCGCGAGCAGCAGGCACCTGGCGCGCACCACGGCTTGACGTTCGCCGTGCTGCACGAGACGCCGCGCGTCCGAAGCGACATGGGCACCCATCGCCACCGCGAACATGAATGACGTCCTCCGCCATCTTGCAAGCGACAATCCCCGCGTGATGGTGGTGGATGGCTCCAAGGTGGCGCGCACGCTGATCGCACGGGTGCTGGAGAACGACCTGCCGCGGGCGACGGTGATCACCTGCGCGCGCGGCAGCGAAGCGCAGCGGGCGCTGCAGGAAGGCATCGTCGACCTCATGACGGTTGCGTTGCGCTTGCCGGACATGGATGGATCGGCACTGGCGAAATACGTGCGCGAGCACGCGCCGCAGGCCTACATCCCGATCATCGCGGTCTCCGGGGACGTCCAGGAGCGGGTGCAGAATCGCGAGATCGGTGGCGAGATCACCGACTATTTCGACAAGGCCGCCGGCTACGCGGCGCTGGCCGAGTTCATCCGTGGCTACGTGGCCCCGCGCGATCACGCGGAAGGCATGGTGCTGTACGTCGAGGACAGCCGCGTGGTCGCGATGGCCACCAGCCGCATGCTGCAGCGCTACGGGCTGACCGTGCACCTTGCCGGCAGCGCGGAGGAGGCGGTCGAGTTCCTCGCGAATGCCCGCGAGCGTGGCGGGATCGGCGCGGACCTGGTCCTGACCGACGTCAGCCTCAAGGGCGAAATGTCCGGCGGCGACTTGCTGGAGTGGATCCGCTCCGATCTGGATCTCGGCAAGGGTCGGTTGCCGGTGCTGGTGATGACCGGTGACGGCAATCCCGCCAACCAGGCCGCGCTGCTGAAGGCCGGCGCCAACGACCTGGTCGAGAAACCGGTCGAGGAACGCCTGCTGATGACCAAGCTGATGTTCCAGTTGCGCGTGGCGCGGCGGATGAAATGGCGGACCAGCGCCTGAAACTCGAACCGTCCTGGAAAGCGCGGGTGGGCGATTACTTCGATCGCCCCGACATGCGCGCGCTCGGGGATTTCCTGCGGACCGAGAAGCACAACGGCAGGCATGTCTATCCGCCCGGTCCCGAAATCTTCGCGGCGCTCGATGCGACGCCGTTCGATGCCGTCAAGGTGGTGATCCTCGGCCAGGATCCGTACCACGGTCCGGGCCAGGCGCACGGGCTCTGCTTCTCGGTGCGGCCGGGCGTGCTGCCGCCGCCGTCGCTGCAGAACGTGTTCGCCGAAATCGAGCGCGACCTCGGCATCCCGCGGCCCGACCACGGGTGTCTCGCGCCTTGGGCGCAGCGCGGCGTGCTGCTGCTGAACTCGGTGCTGACCGTGCAGGCGCGGTTGGCGGGCTCGCACCAGGGGAAGGGCTGGGAAGGCTTCACCGACCGGGTGATCGAGGAGCTGAACCGTGGCCGCGAAGGCCTGGTCTTCCTGCTTTGGGGCAGCTACGCCCAGGCCAAGGGCCGGCTGGTCGACCCCCGGCGCCATTGCATCCTGAAGGCCCCGCACCCATCTCCGCTGTCGGCCCATAGGGGGTTTTTGGGGTGCGGGCACTTTTCCAAGGCCAATCAGTACCTTGAGAGGAATGGCCAGTCTCCGGTCGACTGGTCGCTGCCGCCGCGCAGCACGCTGGAGGGCATGACTTCCGGCAGTTTGTAATTCATGAACTGACTGGTATAATTACTCCCCTGAAGCAGCGGTGACCGAGGGCCTGGCCTTCAGGGAACGTACCGGGAACCTTGACGGGAATTTGGCAATCGTATTGCTAGAGTGCAACACAACGACTAGGGGTACAACCATGAGCGAAGCCCTGGTGGCCAACAATCTTCCGATTCCGAGCGTGGTGGGCAGTCTCGACGCCTATATCGGCGCCGTGCACCGGATTCCGGTGCTCGAGGCCAGCGAAGAGCGCGAGCTGGCGCGCCGCTATCACGCAGACGACGACCTCGATGCAGCCCGCAAGCTGGTGATGTCGCACCTGCGCTTCGTGGTGCACGTGGCCCGCGGCTACAACGGCTACGGCCTGCAACTCGCCGACCTGATCCAGGAAGGCAACATCGGCCTGATGAAGGCGGTCAAGCGATTCGATCCCGACCACGGCGTCCGCCTGGTCAGCTTCGCGGTGCACTGGATCCGCGCCGAGATGCACGAGTTCATCCTGAAGAACTGGCGGATCGTCAAGGTCGCCACCACCAAGGCCCAGCGCAAGCTGTTCTTCAACCTGCGCAAGTCCAAGAAGCGCCTCGGCTGGATGAACATGGATGAAGTGCGTGCGGTAGCCCAGGATCTCGGCGTGCCCGAAACGACGGTCCTGGAAATGGAGTCGCGCCTGTCGGGCCGCGACGTCGGCTTCGATCCGCCGGTCGAGGGCAATGACGACATGCCGCCCGCGCCGGTCGCGTACCTCGAAGACCACGGCGCCGACCCGTACTTGCAGGTGGCGGATGCCGATCAGGAAGAGCACCGGCTCGATACCTTGCAGCACGCGCTGGCCAAGCTGGACGACCGCACCCAGGACATCATCCGCCGCCGCTGGCTGGCCGAGGACAAGGCGACCCTGCAGGACCTCGCCGACGACTATGGCGTGTCCGCCGAGCGCATTCGCCAGCTCGAAGCCAATGCGATGAAGAAGATGCGCGGCGCGTTCGAGGCTTGAAGGCAGGGAGCAGGGAAGAGGGAGCCGGGCCGAAGCCGTTCGCTCCCTCGTCTGAAAAAGCGCGGCGCCCGCCGCGCTTTTTTTGTGTTGGTCTTCCCTCTTCCTTCGGAAGGGGGTGTTCGGCGCGTTTTTCCACTCCCTTCGCCCTGCTCCCTGCCTCAATACAACTCCACCGGGTCCACATCGATCGACCAGCGCAGGTCGCGCGGTTGCGGCAGCGCGTGCAACTTCGGCAGCCATCCGGTGAGCGCCTGCCGCAGCGACGCGCGTTGCGGTGATTCGAGCAGCAGTTGCGCGCGGTGGCGCCCCGCGCGTAGCGGCATCGGTGCCGCCACGGGTCCGTTGACGCGAACGGCGCCGCCCGGGTGAACCACGGCCTCGCGCGCGGCGGCCATGAAACCCTCCAGCACGTCGCGTCGGCGGCTTTCCGCGCGCAGCAAGGCGAGATGACCGAACGGCGGCAACCCCGAAGCCATGCGTTCGCCGAGCTGCAGCGCCGCCGCGGCGCCGTAGCCGCCCTTGAGCAGGGTCGTGAGCAGCGGGTGCGAAGGTTCGTGGGTCTGCAGCCACACCACCCCCGGCTTGTCGGCCCGGCCCGCGCGGCCCGCGACCTGCACGATCAATTGCGCGAGCCGTTCGCCCGCGTGGAAGTCGGCGCTGTGCAGGCCCTCGTCCACGCCGACGATCGCGACGGTGGTGAGGTTGGGCAGGTCGTGGCCCTTGGCCAGCATCTGGGTGCCCACCAGGATCGCTGGCGCGCCGCCGGCCAGGCGGTCGAGCAGCTTGTCGAATGCATTGCGGCGCCGGGTGCTGTCGCGGTCGACGCGCAGCACCGGCACGTCCGGATAGCGCGCGGTCAGCGCTTCCTCGAGCCGCTCGGTGCCGTGTCCCTGCGGGACCAGCGCGTCGGCGCCGCAATTCGGGCACTGCGCCGGCGCGGCTTCGGTGTGCCCGCAATGGTGGCAGATCAGTTGGTTGCGGCCGCGATAGAGCGTCAGCGGCTTCTCGCAGCGCGGGCAGGCGGCGTGCCAGCCGCAGGCATGGCACAGCAGCACCGGCGCGTAGCCGCGACGGTTCCGGAACACCAGTGCCTGCTCGCCGCGCGCGACGGTGGCGTCCAGCGCATCCAGCAACGCCGGTGACAAGCCGTGGGCGAGCTTGAGGCCGCGCAGGTCCAGTACGTGCACGGGTGAAGGCGGCCGCGACTGCACGCGGCGGTGCAGGGCGACGCTCCGGTAGCGCCCGCCGTCGACATTGGCGAGCGTTTCGAGCGAGGGGGTGGCGCTGCCCAGCACGATCGGCACGCCGAGCGACTGGGCGCGCATCAGCGCGAAGTCGCGCGCGTGGTAGCGGAACCCTTCCTGCTGCTTGTAGGAGGTGTCGTGTTCCTCGTCCACCACGATCAGCCCGGCTCGGGGCAGCGGCGCGAACACCGCCGAGCGCGTGCCGAGGACCACGGCGGCGGTGCCGGAACGTGCATCCAGCCACGCCCGCGCACGGTCGCCGTCCGCGAGGTTCGAATGCAGCACCGAGACGTGCGCCTCGAACCGGGCCCGCAGCCGCCTGAGCGCTTGCGGCACCAGCCCGATCTCGGGCACCAGCCACAAGGCTTGCCGTCCGGCCGCGAGTACGCGCTCGGTCAGGCGCAGATAGACCTCGGTCTTGCCGCTGCCGGTGACGCCCTGCAACAGGAATGGATGGAAGCCGGTGCCGGCGGACAGGACCTCGGCGAGCGCGTCGGCCTGGTCGCCCGTCAGGATCGGCGCGGCGCCCTCGCGCGCCCGCGGCGGCGTGCGCTCTGGCTGTACGCATTCGATCAGGCCCGCCGCCGCCAACCGCCGCGCCGCCGCGCGCCAGCCGGGCAGCAGGGTTTCGAGTTCGCCCGTGGCGAGCGTCGCATCGCCGAGGGCCGCGAGCAGCGCCGCGGAGCCGCCGCGCCGGGTGCCGGCATCCCGCGCCGCGGTTCCGGACGCGGTTGCGCGCCAGGCTTCTTCGGCAAAGTCCGGCGGCGAGCGCCCTTGGCGCAGCGCGAGCGGCAGCGCGCCGAACAACACCTCGCCGATTGCGCCGCACCAGTAATCGGCGGCGCGGCGCAGGTCGGCGAGCAGCGCCGCGTCGAGCAACGGCGATTCGTCCAGCACCGCGGCGATGGGTTTCAGGCGATCGCCGGCGACTGCGGCGCTGAGGGCGCATTCCACGACGATGCCGATCCGCCGCCCGCGGCCGAACGGCACGAGCACGCGGGAACCCGGTTGCGGCGCGAACGTACCGGGCAGGTAATCGAAGGTTTTCGGCAGCGGCACCGGCAGCGCGACGCGCACGATCCCGCCTGGCGGCTCGCATTGCCGCTGGTGGTTCATGACTTACGGCAGCTTGTTGTCATGCAAGGCACGATTGTCCGGTAAGTCGGTGAGGCGGTGGCGGTTTTTTGCTTATCCACAATCATTGTGGATAACGTTGTGGAGGAACGGCGGGCAAGCCTCGCGCGGGCTCATGGAATCGGACCCCGGCACGACTTGGCGAAATTTTCAGCAGCCAGGATTTCTCCCATGAATTCAGCGGCATGCAATCCGAAGCAGGGCGCCAAACGACGGCCGATCCTGTTTTGGAGGGCGCCCCGCGGCGCGGTTTTGCGGCTGTGCACAACGGCAGGTGGCGCAGGGTCACGCGAACTGCCTGAAGACCTGCCGCGAGGCACGTACCCGCTCACCGAAACGCCTCAACCCGATGTCGCGCATGCGAGGCGCATGGTGGGACAGATAGTCCTCCCAAGCTGCCTGGTCGCGCAGCCGGTAGTGCACCGCGATGGTCAGGTACCCCTCCGGCGGAGGCGGATCCATGCGCTCGAGGATGTCGGCGCCGAGGAACCCCGGCAACGCCAGCATTTCCGCGACGTGGTCCTGCAGCCACGGGAGGTATTCCTCGCGGAGGGCCGCGTCCATTTCGAGCTCGACGGCGTAAACGATCATGCGTCGGTCAGGCTGATCAGCACCGCGAACACGAATCCGAAGCCCATCAGGATCGTGTAGCAAAACCCGAGGGTCCAGTACTTCAGGTTGGTCATGAACCAGCCCTGGCGGTAGACGCGCTTCTGCATCAGCCACAGGTACACGAAGATCCAGATCCACGCAGCCGCGATGGCCAGATACAAGGGGATCTTGAGCCAGCCGGCGTGCGGCACCAGCAGGTGGCGCAACGCCGCGAGTGCCACCAGCACCAGCATCGACAACATCAGGAAGGCGTGGCTGTGCATGGCGACGATCAGGTGCTCCATGTACAGCCGGCGCTTGAAGAGGTAGAAGATCTTCAGCAGCAGCGCGAACAGCGGCAGCAGCGCGAACAACACCGTGGGCGCGGCGGAGTACATGCCCAAGGTGAATTTCCGGCGCGCGCTCTGCTGGTCGGCGTAGCTGCCCTCGTTCATCGCGTGCAACTGTTGCTGAGCGTTGCCGACCAGGTCATTGATCCAGGAGACCACGGCGTCCGGAAGCCAGGCGACCTGCAGCGGCTTGCTTTCGCGGTTCCAGATCACCTTGCCGTTGATCGAAAGGTTGCCGTTGGCGAACATGCCATGCTCCGACGCCGCCGATTTCGGCGCCGGGACCGCCGCGACGTTCGGCTTGCCCGGGCCGGCCGCAATGGCAACGACGCTCTTTTTCGGCAAATCGCTGTAGCCGGTCCGGACGGTCAACTGGATCGCGAAGAATGCGATGATCGCGAGGAAGAACACCAGCCGGAAGGGCGTGACGTAGCGGGCGCGCTTGCCCTCGAAATAATCCAGCGTGAGCTTGCCCGGCCGCAGGTACAATGGGCCGATGGTGCGAAACAGCCGCTCGTCGATGTTGAGCAGGCTGTCGGCGACGTCGCTCAGGATGCTGCCGAAGTGCCGCACCATGCCGACGGTTGGCTGCCCGCAGGCATAGCAGTACTTGCCGTAGAGCGGCGTGCCGCAGTTGCTGCAAACCGGCCGCGGCGTGGCGTCCGTCGCTTCGGGCGGCAGCGTGGCCGGAACGGGCGGCGCTGGTGGTGTGGAAATTTCCGGTTGCATCGGGTCGTTCCCCAATGTCCTTGATTCTAGCCCTGGATCGCGCGCATTTCGCGCGCGAGATCCGCGCGACGGTGAAGCTCGCGCTGCCGCTGATCGCCGGCCAGTTGTCGGCGGTCGGGATGAGTGCGGTCGACGTTGCGCTGGCCGGGCATTACAACGCCCATACCCTCGCCGCGGTCGCGGTCGGCGCCAACGTGTGGGTGCTGGGACTGGTGAGCGCGGTCGGGGTGATGATGGCGCTCTCGCCTTCGGTCGCGCAGCTCGATGGCGCGAACCGTCATCGCGAAATCGGACCGCTGTTCCGGCAGGCGTTGTGGCTGGCCGCGGCGCTATCGGTGTTGCTCTGGTTCGGGGCGCGCCACGCGGACCCGCTGCTGGACTTGATCGGAGTCGCCCCGGCACTAGCCGACGACGTGCAGGCATTCCTGCACGCGCTCAGTTGGGGCGCGCCGGGCCTGTGCGGCTATTTCGCGCTGCGCGGCCTCTGCGAAGGCTCGAGCTGGACGCGTCCCACGATGCTGTTCGGCCTGTTCGGACTCGCGGTGCTGGCGCCGCTCGACTGGATCATGATCTACGGAAAGTTCGGTTTTCCGGCGCTGGGCGCGCGTGGCGCGGGCATCGCCAACGCGCTGGCGCTGTGGCTGCAACTGCTGGCATTCGCGGCCTACCTGAAATACGGACGGCGCTTCCGCGGCCTCGACTTGTTCGCGCGGATGGAGCGGCCCGACTGGCAAGCGATCCGCCATCTCCTCTGGATCGGCGTGCCGATGGCGGTGACGCTGCTGATGGAGGCCGGGTTGTTCGTGATTTCGGCGCTCCTGATCAGCCGGCTCAGCACCGTCGCGATCGACGGCCACCAGATCGCGATCAACGTTTCTTCGGTGACGTTCATGGTGCCCTTGGGCCTCGCGCTGGCGGTGACGGTGCGGGTCGGCCATGCCGCCGGGCGCGGCGACGCCCGCGCGGTGCGCTACGCGGGCTTCACCGGCGTTGCGCTGACGCTGGCCACCCAGGCCGTGTCGGCGACGCTGATGCTGGCGCTGCCGCACGCGATCGCGCATGTCTACTCGGACGATGGCCGGGTCATCGCGCTGGCCGCGCAACTGCTGATCCTGGCCGGGATCTTCCAGTTCTCCGATGGCATCCAGGTGGTGTCCAACGGTGCGCTGAGGGGCCTGAAGGACACCCGGATGCCGATGCTGATCACGATCTTCGCGTACTGGGTCGTGGGCATGCCGGTCGGTGCCTGGCTCGCTTTCGGCGCCGGCCAGGGCGTGCGCGGCATGTGGTTCGGGCTGATCGCGGGCCTGACCGTGGCGGCGCTGCTGCTGTTCGCGCGCTGGGTGGCGCAGACGCGCGGCGACGCCTGGCGACGGTTCGTAGCTGGGTCGATGACCGCCGCCGAATGACGTGGCTCGCGTGCCAGTCCGGTCGCGCCCATGGGAGCGCTCCTACAGGGGACACCGCAGCGTTGTAGAGCGGGCCATGCCCGCGACCTGAGGGCGGCGGGGAGATTTTCGCGGCCACGGGTTCCGACGGTGACGCGCACCGCCGGGTGGGATAGTCTGGAAACTTCGTACTTCTGTTGCAGGACCGGCGAATGACCAACCCACCGCGGCGCGGAATCGGAGCCTTCTTCCGCGGGCTCGGGCGCGGCATCAACATAGTGCGCCTCGTGATCATCAACGTGGTGTTCTTCGGGATCCTGTTCCTGATCCTGGGGCTGGCGTTCCGCGGCCCGCCCAAGATCGGGTCCGACACGGTGCTGCTGCTGAAGCCGAGCGGGATGCTGGTCGAGCAGTACAGCATCGATCCGGCGCAACGCGCGCTCGCGAGGGCAGCCGGCGAGCCGGTTGGGCAGGTGCAGGTGCGCGACCTGGTGGCGGCGATCGACCATGCGGCGCACGATCAGCGGATCACCCGCATATTGCTCGATCCCTCGGAGCTGCAGTTCGGCGGCATGGGGGCGCTGGAGGACGTGGGCGCGGCGCTCGATCGTTTCCGTGCGGCCGGCAAACCCGTGATCGCGTGGGGCACCGATTACGGCCAGATGCAATACCTGCTCGCGGCGCACGCGAGCGAGGTGTACCTCGACCCCGCCGGCTCGGTTTCGATCACCGGATTGTCCGACTACCGAAGCTACTTCAAGGGACTGCTCGACAAGCTGGGGGTGACCGCGCACCTGTTCCGGGTCGGCCAGTACAAGTCGGCCGCCGAACCGTTCATCCTCGAGGCGCCCTCGCAGGCGGCGCTGGCCGCCGACCGGTACTGGATGGGCGGCCTCTGGAACACCTGGCTCGCCGAAGTCGGCAAGCTGCGCCGGATCGATCCGGCGGCACTGGACAAGCAGATCGATGCGCAGCCGACGGAAATTCCAGCGCTGCTCGGCAATACGGCCGCGCTCGCTCTGAAATTCCACTGGGTGGACGGGCTCGCCACCCGGGAAGACATGGTGCGGATGATGCAGAAGCACGGCGTCGCCACCGACAACGGCACCGGTTTCCGCGCCGTGGACCTCGATCACTACCTGCCGCAGGCGATGTCGCCCGGGATCGGCAAGCCGCAGGTGGCCGTGATCGTCGCCGAGGGCGACATCGTTCCGGGGCGGCAAGGCCCGGGCAAGATCGGCGGCGAGTCCACCGCCGCGCTGGTCCGCCAGGCGCGCGCGGACCGCAACGTGCGGGCGATCGTGTTGCGG
>DASSOQ010000122.1:0-10943 GCA_035700365.1 Rhodanobacteraceae bacterium
CGGCCGACCACGATGTAGTCCTGCTTCAACTGCTGCCAGGTCGCGAACTTGATCTGCGAGCCGGTCGTCGGCGATTCGACGATTTCGCCGGTGGGCAGGGTGCGGAACTTGCCGCAGCGGTTCAGATCCATGCCGACGACCTGCGCGATGTCGACGGGCGACGCCGGTCCCGAGCCTTGCTGTCCGAACGGCACCACGGTGATCGGGATCGCCGAAGGCACGCCGTTGACGATCTGGACCGTCAGGCCTTGCGCCGCGGCCTGAACCGCGAACAAGGCGGCGAACAGCGTGAGGGTCGTGGCGAGCAGGATTTTGGCGGTTCGCATGCTTGGACGCTTCCTCATTGAGACGAAGTCACGGTGAAATTGAAGATGATGTCGCGCTTGAATTCTTTTTCGAATCCCTTGTACGGCAGCGGCGAGGAACGCTGCACTGCCGCTTCCACGGAGTGTCGTGCCACGTCGCTGAACGGGCAACTGGGCAATACTTTGGCAGAAATAACCTGACCCCCCGGTATCTGGACGATCTCCACGGGGCACACCACGCCGGGCGGGATGTTGTCGGGGCGCAGCCAGTTCTGCGTGATCGCATTCTGCAACGCCGCCACGTAGGCGGCCGTGTCGGTGCCTCCCTGCCCCGTCATCGCCTGCTTTGCGGCCGGCAGGTTTTCGGCATTCTCGCTTTCCTGCGCCTTGTGCAGGTCCGCCAGTTGCTGGGCCTTCTGCTTCTCGAGGTTGACCCGGCGCTGCTGGGCTTCGCTCTCGGCCTTGGCCTTGGCAAGTTCCTTGAGGATCCGCTCGGCCTCCTTCTGCCGGGTCAGTTCGGCCATCCGCTGCCGGTGCTGCTCTTCCTGGGCCTGCCTCTCCTTTTCCGCCTGCTCCTGTGCAACCTGCGCCACTTTTTCCTGGTCCTTCATCGCCGGCTGCGGCACCGGAGTCGGCAGTACCCGGACCGGCGCCGGTGGCGGCGGCCTGGGCTTGGGTTCGGCCTTTTGTTCCTGCCTGGGCGAAGCCTTCTGCGCGTGCTTCGCGGCGGGCGGCGGCGGTGCGGCGACCGGCCCCACGAGGGTCGCCTCGATCACCGGTCCCTCCAGGCGCACCACATGCGTGCAGGTCACCGGCCGCATGGCCTCGGGCAGGCGCAGGAAGTCGGCGACGTTTTCCCAGCGGGTGCAGTTGAGCATCGCCAGGGCCAGGAAGCCGACGATCCCGAGGTGCAGCAGCACGGAATAGACGACCGCGCGTGGGGTGGCGTCAGCGCTTTCCATGGTCCGTGGGAACCGCTGCGGTCGTGGGCTGGCTCATCAGCCCCACCTTGGCGACACCCGCCTGCTGCAGCAGGCCGAGCACCTGGTTGACCCGGCCGTAGTCGACACGCTTGTCGCCGCCGAGCAACACCGACACCTTGGGATCCTCTTTCACGAACGCCGAAACCTTCTTGACGAGGGTGTCGTCGTCGACCTGCTCGCGCGCATTGGTGCCGAGGGTCAGGAACACCTCGCCCTGCTCGTCGACGGTCACCAGCACGGGCTTCTTTTCGTCCTGCAACGCCTTGGCCGCGGACTGCGGCAACTGGATGTCGGCGCCCAGGTTCAGCATCGGCGCGGTCACCATGAAGATGATGAGGAGCACCAGCATCACGTCGATGTACGGAACGATGTTGATTTCCGCCATCCTGCGGCGGCGGCGGCCTCGATGTTGCAATGCCATGGGCCGGTCCTCCCTCAGCGCGCCTGCGCTTCCGCGCGCGCCGGGGTCGCGGGCGCATCGCTCTGCATCTGCCGATGCAGCACCGACGAGAACTCCTCCTGGAAGGTTTCGTAGCGCAGGGTGATGCGCTCGAGGCGGGTCGAATAGCGGTTGTAGGCCCAAACCGCCGGGATCGCGGCGAACAGACCCATCGCGGTCGCGACCAGAGCTTCGGAAATGCCCGGCGCGACCGTGGCGATCGTGGCCTGCTTCAGGGATCCCAGGCCCTGGAACGCGATCATGATGCCCCACACGGTGCCGAACAGGCCGACGTAGGTGCTGATCGAACCAACGTTGGCGAGGTATTCCAGATTGCGCTCCAGTTTCTCGACTTCACGCGTGCCGGCGACCCGCATCGCACGCTCGGAACTTTCCAGCACCGCGCGCCGATCCTCGCCGCCGCGCTGGCGCTGGCGCACGAACTCCCGGAACCCCGACTCGAACACCGCCGCCAATCCACCGGCCTCGCCGGCGCGGTTGCTGACCTCGCGGAACAAGGCGGCGAGGTCCACGCCCGACCAGAACCGCTCCTCGAAGCCGTCGGCGTCGCGGGTGGCCGCGTCGAGCATCGCCTTCTTGCGGAAGATGATCACCCACGACGTGACCGAGAAGATCAACAGGATCAGCAACACCAGTTTGACCGGCCAACTGGCATGGATGACCAGATCGAAGATGTTGATGGAACCGTTCATGCGTTTGTCAATCCTTGTTGGACCAGGCTGATTGGATCAGGACCATGATGCCCGCGGGAATCCTGACGGGCGTGAAAGCCGCCGCATCGATGCAGGCGACACGCACCTGCGCGCGCGCCAGCGTAACGCCGTCGGCCACGCGCAGCACGCTTTGCGCGAAGTCGATGCTGGCGGAACGCACGCGTTCCACGCGCACCGTCGCATCCAGTTCGTCGTCGAGTCGGGCCGGCTTGTCATAGGCGATGCCGAGGTCGCGCACCACGAAGGCGATGCCGTGCGCATCCCGAAGGGCTTCCTGCCCGAGTCCGGCGGAACGCATCCATTCGCTGCGCGCGCGTTCCAGGAAACGCAGGTAGCCGGCGTGGTAGACCACGCCGCCTGCGTCCGTATCTTCCCAATAGACCCTTATCCGCCAACTGAACGTCGGCGTCCCCTTGGAAGCGGCGACCATTCGATTAGGACATCCCATCATCGAACAGGTTCATCGCCGGCCCGCTGCCGCGCGGCGGCTTCAGCCCGAAATGCCGCCAGGCCTTGGCGGTGGCGATGCGCCCGCGCGCGGTGCGCGCGAGCAGGCCCTGCTGGATCAGGTAGGGCTCGAGGACATCCTCGATGGTGTCGCGGTCCTCGGCCAGCGCCGCCGCGAGCGATTCCACGCCCACGGGACCGCCTTCGAACTGCTCCAGGACCAGCCGCAGGAGGCGCCGGTCCAGTTCGTCGAAGCCGCCGCCGTCGACCCTCAGCATGTCCAGCGCCGCCGACGCGGCCTCGCGGGTGATCCGCCCGCCGGCGCGCACCTCCGCGTAGTCGCGCACGCGTCGCAGCAACCGGTTGGCGATGCGCGGCGTGCCGCGCGCGCGCCGCGCGATCTCGTCCGCACCGTCCCCGTCGCAGGCGATCTCGAGGATCCGCGCCGCACGCCTCACGATCGCGGCCAGCTCCGGCACGGTGTAGAACTCCAGCCGGTGCACGATGCCGAAGCGGTCGCGCAAGGGGCTGGTGAGCATGCCCGCGCGGGTCGTCGCGCCGACCAGCGTGAAGGGCGGCAGGTCCAGCTTGATCGAGCGTGCGGCCGGACCCTCGCCCAGCATGATGTCGATCTGGAAATCCTCGAGTGCCGGGTACAGCACTTCCTCGACCACCGGCGACAAGCGGTGGATCTCATCGATGAACAGCACGTCGCGCGGCTGCAGGTTGGTCAGCAGTGCGGCGAGATCGCCGGCGCGTTCCAGCACCGGTCCCGAGGTGCTGCGCAGGTTGACACCGAGCTCGTTGGCGATGACGTGCGAGATCGTGGTCTTGCCGAGGCCCGGTGGCCCGAACACCAGGACGTGGTCCAGCGCGTCGCCGCGCTTCCTCGCAGCCTCGATCGACAGCGACAACTGCTCGCGCAACGTCGCCTGGCCCACGTATTCGGCAAGCGTGCGCGGGCGGATGCTGGCGTCCAGCACCTCCTCGTCGCGGGTTTCGGCGGCGTCGACGACGCGCGATTCACTCATCCCGTAATTATGCCGGAACGACCGCAGGACGGGAGACGGAGAGACGGAGAGACGGAGAGACGAAGAGACGGAAAGCCGGCTTCGTCGCTCCACCGTCTCCTCTTTTGAGCGAGCCCAGCGAGCGTCGTCTCTTCGTTTCAGCTCGCGCAGCGAGCGACCGGTTTCAGCCCTCGCGATTCCCGGCGCGCGTCCGGGCGGCTTTCTTCGCCGCGGCCGAACGTTTGCTGGCGCCTTTCGTCCGCGCCGCCTTCTTCGCGGCCGCCGAGCGTTCGCCGGCGCTGCGCTTGCGCGCGGCCTTGCGTGCGTGCCCGGCCACCGCCTGCTTCGAAGCGGCGGAACGACCCTCGCGCTTCAGCGCCTTCTTGCTGGCACGCGCGCGCCTGGGTGACGGCTTGCGCGAAGCGCCCTTCTTCGCCGCCTTGCGGTCGCGCCCGGCCTGCTTGATCGTCTTCTTCGACGCCGTGCCCTGCTTCGGCGGCGGCAGGTCCACGCCGGCACGGCGTGCCTCGGACAAGCCGATCGCGATCGCCTGCTCGGGCGAGCGGGCGCCGTGCTTGCCTTGGCGGATGTGCTCGAACTCCTCGCGCACGAACTCGCCCGCCTGGGTGCTGGCGGACTTGCCTTCGCGCTTGTCCTTCTTCGCCCGCTCGATCGTCTTCTTCTCGGGCATGGCACACCTCCTTGTCGCCGCAGCCAAACGCTGCCATTGTCCCGCTCGCATGGTGCGCCGGCGCCCGCCGAATGTCACGCCGCGTTCGGCGTTCGGCGGCTCACCGACCAGCGGGGATTCATCTTCCAGCGCCCTTGCAGGCCAGCGATCAGATCTCCACCTGCGCCCCGAGTTCGATCAGGCGGTTGCCGGGGATGCTGAAGAACGCGGTCGCGGGCAGCGCGTTGCGGGCCATGAACGCGAACAGCTTGTCCCGCCACAGCGCCATGCCGGCGCGGTCGGCGGCGACGATGGTCTCGCGCGACAGGAAGAACGTGGTGTCCATCATCTTGATGTCGAGCCCGCGCCTGGCGCACTGGTGCAGCGCCGCGGGCACGTCCGGATCATCGGCGAAACCGAAGCGCAGGGTCAGTTTCTGGAAGTCGTGGCCGAGGTCCGTCAGCTCGATCCTTTCGTCGGGGTCGGCGTAGGGCGTTTCCAGCGTCTCCACGTTGAGGATCACGTTGCACGAGTGCAGCACCTTGTTGTGCTTGAGGTTGTGCAGCAGCGCGTGCGGCACCGCGTCCGGATCGCTGACCAGGAAGATCGCGGTGCCCTCCACCCGGGTCGGCGGGTGCTCGGCGAGGTTGGCGATGAAGGGCGCAAGCGCGAGGCCGCTGTGCTTCAACTGGCGCAGCACAAGCTCGCGGCCGCGACGCCAGGTGGTCAGCACGGCGAATACCGCGAGCCCCAGCACCAGCGGGAACCAGCCACCGTCCTGGATCTTGAGCGTATTGGCGCCGAAGAACGCCAGGTCGATCGTGAGGAAGAACACGAGGACCGCAAGGACCAGCAAGGGATGCCACTTCCACATCCGCCAGGCGACGATCACGAACAGCACCGTGTCGATCGCCATGGTGCCGGTCACCGCGATGCCGTAGGCGCCGGCCAGCGCCTGGGAGGAGCCGAAGCCGAGTACCACCAGCACCACGAGGACCATCAGCAAACGGTTGACCCACGGCAGGTAGATCTGCCCGATTTCCTCGTTGGAGGTGTGTACGATCGGCATGCGCGGCAGGAACCCGAGTTGCACCGCCTGGCGCATGATCGAGAACGACCCGGCGATCACCGCTTGCGAAGCGATCACGGCGGCCGCCGTCGCCAGCGCGATCATCGGGTACAGCCCCCACTCGGGCACCGCGAGGTAGAACGGATTGGTGGCCGCCGCCGGATTGTGGACCAACAGTGCGCCCTGCCCGAAGTAGTTCAGCATCAGGCCTGGCATGACGAACGCATACCAGGCGATCCGGATCGGATTGCGCCCGAAGTGGCCCATGTCGGCGTACAGCGCCTCGGCGCCGGTCACGCACAGCACCACCGCACCCAGCACCAGGAATCCGCCGGCGCCGTGGTGCATGAAGAAATTCACGCCGTACCAGGGACTGATGGCGCGCAGCACCAGCGGGTGTTGCCAGATGTTGTAGAGGCCGATCAGACCCAGCGCCACGAACCAGATGCACATCACGGGCCCGAACACCAGCCCGACCTTGCCCGTACCGCGCTTCTGGACCAGGAACACCGCCACCAGCACGATCACGGCGATCCACACCACCCAGTGCGAGAGTGCCGGCGCCGCCACCCCGAGGCCTTCCACGGCGGACAGCACGGTGATCGACGGCGTGATCACGCCGTCGCCGAAGAACAGCGCCGCGCCGAGCACCGCGGCCAGCAGGACCAGCTTGCGGGTCCGCGGGTATTGGCGCGTGGCCCGCTGCGCCAGCGCCATCAACGCCATGATGCCGCCTTCGCCCTTGTTGTCGGCGCGCATGATCAAGGTGATGTATTTCAGGGCCACCACGATCAGCAGCGACCACAGCACGAGCGACAGCACGCCGAGCACGTTGAAGGTCGTGACCGGCATGCCGTGCTCGTAGCCGAAAGCCTCGCTCATGGTGTAGAGCGGGCTGGTGCCGATGTCGCCGAACACGATCCCGATGGCGCCCACCACCATCACGCGCAGGGACTTCTTCCCGGCGTCGTTGCTCGGCGCGGCGGAGGCGTCCTGGTCGGTCATCGGCCCAACGCCGCCTTCAGCGCCTTGCGGATGATGGTTTCGGCGTCGCCGCCTTCGGCCGCCGCATTGGCGGCCAGGCGCGAGGCTTCGGCCGGCTTGTAGCCGAGTTGCTGCAGCGCGGCTTCCGCTTCGCCGCGGGCGTCGCGCGGGTGCGGCGCGCCTTGCGGCGAAGCCGAGGTGAGCGCGCCGGCGACGCGGTCGCGCAGCTCGACGACGATGCGTTCGGCCGTCTTCTTGCCGATGCCCGGCACGCGGGTCAGGGCGCCGATGTCGCCCGCCTGCACCAGCCGCGCGAATTCGTTCGTCGAGACGCCCGACAGCACCGCGAGTGCGATCCGCGCGCCGATGCCCGACACCTTCTGCAGGTCGCGGAAGAGGTTGCGCTCGTCTTCGCGCAGGAAGCCGTAAAGCGCGACCGTGTCTTCCTTGTGGGCGTAATGGGTCAGCAGCACCACTTCGCTCCCGACGTCCGGCAGGTCGTACAACGTGGACATCGGCACTTCCATTTCGTACCCGACGCCGCCGACTTCCACCAGCACCCATGGCGGGCGCTTGGCGATCAGCGTCCCGCGCAGGCGGCCGATCATGGCAAGACCCTCGGAACTCGAGCCTCGGGACGCGGGCAAAACGTTGTCCACCCTCTTCCGAAGGAAGGGCGGAGCGTACGCGAACGCGCGCGCAGCGCGGGCTGCGCAGCAGCGGGGGGATGCACCGGAGAAGAAAAGCAATCCCCCTCGATCCCCCTTCGCAAGCGAAGGGGGAAGTTGGACCGGGCGGGTCTGACGGCGTATTTCATCGACGGCGTCCCCATGCCGCCGCCGCGATGCCGGTGCGCGCTTCGCTGGCACGCAGGTGCGCGTGGGTGATCGCGATCGCCAGTGCGTCGGCGGCATCGGCCTGCAGCGGCCCGCGCACGTTCAAGAGAATCCCGACCATGTGCTGCACCTGCTCCTTGCCGGCGTGGCCCTTGCCGACCACTGCCTGCTTGATCGCGTTCGGCGCATATTCGTGGATGACGAGGCCGCGCCCGACCGCGGCGCAAATCGCGGCGCCACGCGCCTGCCCCAGCTTCAGGGCGGAATCCGCATTCTTGGCCATGAACACCCGCTCCACCGCGGCCTCGGCGGGCGCCTCGGCGTCGATGATCGCGCCGAGTTCGTCGTAGATCCGCTTCAGGCGCAACGGAAACGTCTCCTCGCCCGCCACCCGCAACGTCGCGTGCACGATGCAGTGCAGCCTGCCCGTGGCATCGGCCTCGATGATACCGACACCGGTGCGCTGGCTGCCGGGATCGATGCCGAGGATGCGGATGCGGCCGGGACCCGGGATCGGGGACCCGGGACCCGAAATGGGCGAACCGAGAATAGGCGGCTGCGCTCTCATCGCAATTGAACGACTGCAGCGGGCACAGCCATGCCGCACGTCGCAAGACGACGCGCCCGGTGTCCCGGTCCCGGGTCACTGGTCCCGGGTGCCGGCTTCACTGCGGCAAATCCGCGTTGGAAAAAACGTTCTGGACATCGTCGAGTTCGTCGAGCCGGGCCAGCAGGCCCTGCACCGCCTCGACCTGGTCGTCCGCGACCGGCACGTCGACTTCCGCGCGCATGGTCACCTCGGCGTGGTCGGGCTTGAGCCCCGCCTTTTCCATCGCCTCGCGGATCGCTTCGAAGGACTCCGGCGCGGTGGTCACGTCGATCTGGCCGTCCTCGGGCCACACCTTGATGTCTTCGGCGCCGGCCACGATCGCGGCGTCGGTGAGTTTCTCCTCGTCCGCCCCGCCGGCGTAGGACAACACGCCGATCTTGCGGAACAGGTACGCGACCGACCCGTCGGTGCCGAGGTTGCCGCCGAACTTGGTGAACGCGTGGCGCACATCCGAAATGGTGCGCTGGCGGTTGTCGGTCAGGCATTCGACCAATACCGCGACGCCGCCCGGGGCGTAACCTTCGAAATGCAGCTCCTCGTAGGTGACGCCTTCCAATTCGCCGGTGGCCTTCTTGATCGCGCGCTCGATGTTGTCCTTGGGCATCGATGCCGCGATGGCCTTGTCCACCGCGGTGCGCAACTGCGCATTGCCGTTGACATCGCCGCCACCGGCGCGCGCGGCAACCATGATCTCGCGGACCAGCTTGGTGAACACCTGGCCGCGCTTGGCATCCTGCGCGTTCTTGCGGCCGGCGATGGAAGGACCTCTACCCATGGGCGATACCGTTTGTGCTGAAAGGATAAAAGTCTAGGGAAACACACGGCGACCCGCCATGTTTGGTACACCCGGGAGAATCAACGGGTCGCGGGCATGGCCCGCTCCTACGGCGTCGCCTGAAGGAGCAGGCCTGCGCGAATCGCTTGCTCCTTCTTCCGCCCCCGATCAAACGAACCCGCCCGCAGCATCGGATGGACACTGGCGGCGGTCACGTCCGCCCTACCGCCCCGAGTCCAGGGCTCCGGGTGCCGAGTCCCGCTTTCCCGGTCCCCGGTCCACGGTCCCCGGTTCCACGCCCGCCACCTGCACGTGCAGCTCGGCGAGCTGCTTGTCATCGATGGCGCTGGGCGCATCGGTCATCAGGTCCTGGGCGCTGGTGGTCTTGGGGAAGGCGATCACGTCGCGGATCGCCTCGGTGCCGCCGACCAGCATCGCCAGGCGGTCGATGCCGAAGGCGATCCCTCCGTGCGGCGGCGCGCCGAACTTCAGCGCGTCCAGCAGGAAGCCGAACTTGGCGCGGGCCTCGCGCTCGTCGATGCCCAGGAGATCGAACACCGCGCTTTGCATTTCGGGGCGGTGGATGCGGATGGACCCGCCGCCGACCTCGGCGCCGTTCAATACCATGTCGTAGCCGCGGCTGACCGCGCGCGCGGGATCGGCCTTGAGTGCCCCGATGTCATCGACCTTCGGCGCGGTGAACGGGTGGTGCAGCGCGACGTGGCGCGCCCGTTCCCCGTCGTACTCGAACATCGGGAAATCGGTCACCCACAGCGGCTTCCAGCCGCTCGCGACCAAGCCGCGGTCGCGCGCCACCCTCACCCGCAGCGCGCCCATGAAGTCGCTGACGGTTTTCCACTCGCCCGCGCCGAACAGCAGCGCGTCGCCGTCCTGCGCCTGCGTCTTTGCCAGGATCGTGGCAAATGTCGCTGCGTCGAGGAACTTCGCGACCGGCGAGTTGACGCCCTCGAGCCCCTTCGCCGCAGCCGTCACCTTCAACCAGGCAAGCCCCCTGGCGCCGAACTTCGCCGCGTGCGCCGCATAGTCGTCCAGTTGCTTGCGCGAGAGGTCGGCGCCGGCGTGAATCCGCAGCACGGCGACGCGGCCGTCGGGGTCGTTTGCCGGCCCGGAGAAAACCTTGAAATCGAGGTGCTTGACCGCGCTGGCGATGTCGACCAGTTCCGATTCGATGCGCAGGTCCGGCTTGTCGGAGCCGTAGCGGGTCATGGCCTCCATCCAGGTCATCCGGGGAAACGGGTCGGCCAATTCGATCCCGGCGACTTCGCGAAACACGTCGCGGATCATCGCCTCGACCGTGTCCTGCACGTCGCGTTCCTCGACGAACGCGAACTCCATGTCGAGCTGCGTGAACTCCGGTTGGCGATCGGCGCGCAGGTCCTCGTCGCGGAAGCAGCGCGCGATCTGGTAGTAGCGGTCGAAGCCCGCGATCATCAGGAGCTGCTTGAACAACTGCGGCGACTGCGGCAGCGCATAGAACTGCCCCGCATGCACGCGCGAGGGCACCAGGTAGTCGCGCGCGCCTTCCGGGGTCGCCTTGGTGAGGATTGGCGTTTCGATGTCCTGGAATCCGCGCGCATCCAGCCAGCGCCGCAGCGCCTGCACCAGCTTGATGCGGGTGCGGAGCAGCCGCTGCATCTCCGGGCGGCGCAGGTCGAGGTAGCGGTAGGTCAGCCGCATCTCCTCGTTGGGGTTCTCGTGCAGCGCGAACGGCAGGTCGCGCGCGGCGTTCAGGAGCTCGATGGACTCGGCGACCACTTCGAAGCGGCCGGTCGGGACCTTCTCGTTGATGTTCGAGCGCACCCGCACGGTGCCGGAGACCCGCAGGCAGTCCTCGTAGCCGACCTTCGAAGCCACGGCGAACACGTCGGGGCGGTCGGGATCGGCCACGATCTGCACGAAGCCTTCATGGTCGCGCAGGTCGAGGAACACCACGCCGCCATGGTCGCGCCTTGCGTCCGCCCAACCGCACAGGGTCACCCGCTGTCCGATCTCCCGCTCGCCGATCAAACCGCAATAGTGGCTACGCATTGCCCGTGGCACTCCACATGCCCGTCCGGTCG
>DASSOQ010000123.1:0-12691 GCA_035700365.1 Rhodanobacteraceae bacterium
ATCGCCATGCGGTTCATCGGTGCACTGGTCGTATGGATCATCATCGGGATCATTGCGTATTTCGTGGTCGCCTATACCGGCGCGTACGCGGTGGGTGCGGACGTCCCGCATTGGGGCGTCACCAGGCAGGCGATCGGTTTCCTGCGCGAACACACGATCGAGAAACGGGCGGCGGACATCACGCCCCCGCCACTCGACGATCCGGCGCTGGTCCGGGAAGGCGCCCAACACTATGCCGAAATGTGCACGGGCTGCCATCTGGCACCCGGTATGACCGAAAGCGAACTGCGCGACGGACTGTATCCGCGGCCACCGAACCTCACGCGTTTCGCGCCCGATCCCGCGGAGTCCTTCTGGATCATCAAGCACGGCCTCAAGATGACCGCGATGCCGGCGTGGGGCAAGACGCACGACGACCAGAAGATCTGGGCGATGGTCGCGTTCCTCCAGAAGCAGCCGAAAATGAGCGCCAGCGAGTATCGCGGGTTGACCGCCAATGCCGGAGCGATGGACATGGAGCCGGTACCGGTACCTGCGGAAACGACGATGCCGTCGCCGGGCTCGTCCGTCGCGCCGGCGCCGTCCCGCGCGGCAACCGTACCCGCACCGGAGAACGGGTAGGGCGGAACCCGCGAAGCGGATTACGGCGGGAGCGCACGGCGGAAGCGCAATGATGGAAGCCGCTGCGCGGATTCCACCCTACGTGGCTGCACCGCCTGCGCGCAACTCGGGCCCCTTGACTCTGGACCATGGTCCAGGATTTAGGATGGGCGCATGAACCCACATGCAAGCCGGCCAACCAGCACTCCGCGTCTCACGATCGGTGCGGTCGCACGCCGCGCCGGCGTCGGCATCGACACCATCCGCTACTACGAGCGCGAGCGACTGCTGCCGCCCCCGCTGCGGCGTGCCTCGGGCTATCGGAGTTACGGCGACGACGCCGTCGAGCGGCTGCGCTTCATCCGCCGCGCCAAGGATCTCGGCTTCACGCTCGATGAAATCCGCGAACTGCTCGCGCTTTCATCGGACCGCGAGCGCGGCGTCCGCGACGTCAAGGGACGCGCCGAGGCGAAACTCGGTGCCGTGGAAGACCGCATCCGCGAATTGCAGCGGGTGCGCCGCGGCCTCAGGCAATTGATCGCCGCCTGCCCGGGGCATGGCCCGCTCGAGCATTGCCCGATTTTGCGCGCCCTCGGTGGCGAGGATCGCCCATGAACGCCCACCACGACCAAGGTCAGGGCCATTCCTGCTGCGGCGGCGCTGCACCCGATGCGCGTGCGGCCGGCGTGGCCACGAAGCCCAAGGCACAGAGCGCGATCGATCCGGTCTGCGGCATGACGGTCGATCCGCACACATCGAAACATCGGGTCGTGCACGACGGCCATGCATACCACTTCTGTTCCGCGCACTGCCGCGAGAAATTCGTCGCCGCTCCGGAGCGTTACCTCACGCCAGCCTTGGGCGCAAGACCCGAAGCCGAGGCAGAAGCTCCGGAAGGCACGATCTACACCTGCCCGATGCATCCGGAGGTCCGGCAGATCGGGCCCGGCCACTGTCCGAAGTGCGGGATGGCGCTGGAGCCGTTGTTGCCGGAAGCAGGCGTCGAGGACGACAGCGATCTCCGCGCCATGGCGGCACGTTTCTGGACGCTTGTGGCGCTCACGATTCCCGTATTCCTGCTGGCGATGGGCCCGCACTTGTTCGGCTGGCACATCCCGCCGCCATGGGGATCCATTGCGGGCTGGGGCGAGGCGGTGCTTGCGACGATCGTCGTACTGTGGGGCGGGGCGCCATTTTTCGAGCGGGGCTGGCGCTCGCTGAAGCCGTGGAATCCCAACATGTACACCTTGATCGCGCTGGGTACCGGCGTTGCCTGGGTGTACAGCGCCATCGCCTTTCTCCAGCCGGACCTGTTCCCGCACAGCTTTCGCGATGCACACGGCGCGGTGGGCGTGTACTTCGAGTCCGCCGCCGTGATCGTGACGCTGGTGACGATGGGTGACTTCCTGGAATTCCGGGCCCGCCGACGCACCGGCTCCGCGTTGCGTGCGCTGCTCGACCTCGCGCCGAAAGCGGCGCGCCGCATTGCGTCCGACGGCAGCGAGGCCGACATTCCACTCGATGCCGTACGACCGGGAGACGTGCTGCGCGTGCGCCCCGGCGAGAGCGTGCCGGTCGACGGTGAAGTGGTCGGGGGCGCAAGCCACGTCGACGAATCGATGCTGACCGGCGAGGCAATGCCGGTCGCCAAGGCTGTCGGCGATCGCGTGACCGGAGGCACGATCAACCAGGACGGCGCACTGACCATGCGGGCCGAAAAGGTCGGCGCGGAAACCACGTTGTCGCGGATCGTCGCCTTGGTGGCGCGCGCGCAGCGCAGCAAGGCGCCGTTGCAGCGGGTGGCCGACCGGGTCGCCGGCTGGTTCGTACCCGCGGTCGTGGTGGTCGCGATCGTGGCGTTCATCGCGTGGGCCGCGATCGGCCCCGATCCGAAATGGACGCACGCGTTGATCGCGGCGGTGTCGGTGCTGATCATCGCCTGTCCCTGCGCGCTGGGCCTGGCGACGCCGATCTCCATCATGGTCGCAAGTGGTCGCGGGGCCGGCGCCGGCGTGCTGTTTCGCGATGCCACTGCGATCGAGGCGTTGCGCGACGTGGACACACTCGTCGTCGACAAGACCGGCACGTTGACGGAAGGCCGGCCTTCCTTGCGCGGCATCGAGACGACCGGCGCCTTCGGCGAGACCCAGGCGCTGGCGTTCGCCGCCGCGCTGGAACGACCCAGCGAGCATCCGCTGGCGCAGGCAATCGTCGCCGCGGCGGAAGCGCGCGGGATCGCGATTCCGGCAGTCGAGGATTTCAATACGCGAAGCGGGCAGGGCGTTCGCGGGCGCGTGGAAGGACACGAAATCGTGCTCGGCAATGCGGTGTTGATGCGCGACGCGGGCGTGCCGGTGGGCGGGTCCGTGCAGTCGCGGGCGGATGCGCTGCGCAACGATGGCGCGAGCGTGCTGCTGCTCGCGGTCGACGGCGCGGTCGCGGGCCTGCTGGTGATCGCCGACGCGATCAAGTCCGACACGCCGCGGGCGCTCGAGAGCCTGCGCGCAGAAGGCCTGCGGATCGTGATGCTGACCGGTGACAACCGCATTACCGCGCAGGCGGTCGCGCGCACCCTCGGCATCGAGGATGTCCATGCGGACGTTTCCCCGGGGGACAAGGCCGCAGTGGTCGAGCGGCTGCGGCGCGAACGCCACCGTGTCGCGATGGCGGGCGACGGCATCAACGACGCCCCGGCGCTGGCCGCCGCGGACGTCGGGATCGCGATGGGCAGCGGCACCGACGTCGCGATGGAAAGCGCGCAGGTGACTCTGGTTCGCGGCGAGCTGTCGGCGATCGCGCGCGCCCGGGGGCTGTCGCAGGCCACGGTGCGCAACATCCACCAGAACCTGTTCTTCGCGTTCGTCTACAACGCGATCGGCATTCCGGTCGCGGCGGGCGTGTTGTATCCCTGGTTCGGAATCGTGCTGTCGCCAATGATCGCGGCACTCGCGATGAGCCTGTCGTCGGTGTCGGTGGTATCGAACGCGCTGCGCCTGCGGCGGGCCCGGATCGACGCCGCGCCGGACGGGTATGATGGGGCGCCCTGACGAGGAGACACGCCATGCGCAAGTTACTGATCGCAACCGTCCTTGCAGCGCTTGCGACCGCCGCCGTTGCCGCCCCCGGAGCGCCGCTCCGCAAGGCGCCAGCCGACGCGCGCGCCTACATCATCAGTCCCGCCGATGGCGCGAGGGTCGGGCGCGAGGTGACGGTGCGGTTCGGGCTGGCGGGGATGGGCGTGGCGCCGGCAGGCGTGGACAGGGAGCACACCGGGCACCATCACCTGCTGGTCGACGTCGCCACGCTGCCGCCGGCCGGCCAGCCGATTCCCAATGACGAGCATCACCGGCATTTCGGCGGCGGCCAGACCGAAACCGTCCTGCAGCTCGCACCCGGAACCCACACCCTGCAGCTCGAACTCGGCGATGCCAGCCACATTCCGTTCGACCCGCCGGTGGTGTCGAAGAAGATCACGATCCACGTCGAGTGACACGCGGGCACCGCGCGGCGTTCGGTGCGGGAGAACCGGGGTCAGAGTGCACTTTCGGAGAACCGGGGTCAGAGTGCACTTTCCGACAGGGAGGCTTGCGTACCTTGAGCGCTCGCCCGAGAGCACTCTGACCCGGTTTTCTTCAGCGCGTGAAGAGCGGCTTGTTCAAGCGTGCGATCAGGCGTTCGCGGCGCGACAAGGCGGTCGCCTTGCGGGACGACTTCTTCACCGAAGCGGCATCGAGCCTGCCTCCGGCGTAGCTCGCGTTGATGTAGTCGACGACCTCTTCGCAGGGCATGCCCGAGGCCGCGACAACGTCCTCAACGGTCACGGGATCCTCCAGCATTTCCTTGGCGATGCGGAAATGCTGCGGGAATTCGCGCTCGGTTTCCGGCCAGTGCGACAGCTTGTAGCGCCCCGCGCGGTGCAACTCGCGGCCGAGGATGCCTGGCGTCGCGATCAGCCCCGCGTACCAGCGAAGGCGTGGCAACGGCTGGGCGGCGTGGCCGGCGCGGATCGCCTTCATCGCTTCGGAGTACATCGGTATCCACGCCGACGCCGGCTGTTGCAGCAGCACGGCGAGCGGTTTCAGCGAGGTCGATTCGAAGTAGTAGGCGTCCTTCAGGGGATCGACCACCAGTTCGGCACCATCCGCGCCGAGCAGCTTCTGGGCGGACGAAAACGTTCCCAGCGCCAGCGCCTCCGCCGCGTTGACCGGGCCGACGGGGCGTGCATCAGCGAGAGACTCCGGGGCCGCACCCCCGATGTCCGGCGGCAGTCCGGGGATCGCGGCGTTTTCCCCCGAGAGCCAACTCTCGAGTCCTGCGGCCGTGGTGGGGGCTGTGTCGGGGTGCAATGTCATGTCGTGGTGATCTCGCATGGTGGCTGCGCTCCCGAATCCCACGTGGGTACCGACGGAAACGGAATGGACGCGCGTTCCGGACGGCTATTGCAATGTCGGTGCCAGTTTAGGCATCGGTGCGGGCGGGAGTACGCCCCAAGGCGCACAAAGTCGTAAACAATCGTTACAAAGGCTGCGCGCGTGGCGCCATGCGGTGTTCCGGCCGCACACTCAGACCGGCAGCGGCTCCCGCGGCTGGCGCGCCTGCAGCGCCCACAGCGAGGCGTAGCGCCCGCCGACCGCGAGCAGCTCGGCGTGGGTGCCGCGCTCCACGACCCGGCCGCGATCGAGCACCAGGATCTCGTCGGCGTCCACGATCGTGGAAAGGCGGTGGGCGACGATCAGGGCCGTGCGCCCTTCGGCGATTTCGGCGAGTTCGGACTGGATGATCTTTTCGGTGCGGGTATCGAGCGCGCTGGTGGCTTCGTCGAACACCAGGATGCAGGGGTTCTTCAGCAGGGCGCGTGCGATCGCGACCCGCTGCTTCTCGCCGCCGGAGAGCTTCAGCCCCCGCTCCCCGACCGTGGTTTCGTAGCCTTGCGGAAGGCCGGTCACGAAGTCGTGGATGTGCGCGGCCCGAGCGGCGGCCTCGATCTCGGCGCGGCTGGCGTCGGTACGACCGTAGGCGATGTTGTAGTAGATGGTGTCGTTGAACAGCACCGTGTCCTGCGGCACGATCCCGATCGCCGCGCGCAGCGATTCCTGGGTCACCTCGCGGATGTCCTGGCCATTGATCGTGATCCGCCCGCCCGACACGTCGTAGAACCGGAACAGCAGGCGCGACAGCGTGGACTTGCCCGCGCCGGTTTCGCCGACCGCGGCGAGGGTCTTTCCGGGCGGGATCCGGAAATCGATGTCCTCGAGGATCGGCCGGTCCGGGTTGTAGCGGAACGAGACGTGTTCGAAGCGCACGTCGCCGCCGCGCGGCTGCAGCGGCCTGGCCGCTGGCGCATCGCGCACCTCGGCGTGCTCGTCCAGCAGCCCGAACATGTTTTCCATGTCGATCACGCCCTGCTTGATCTGCCGCCAGGTGAATCCGAGCATGTTGAGCGGGATCGCGAGCTGCAGCAGCCAGCCGTTGACCATCACGATGTCGCCGACGGACAGTCGGCCCGCGACCACGCCCATCGCCGCCATCGCCATCAGCACCGTGAGCCCCACGGCGATCACCAGCGCCTGCGCGCCATTCAGGACCGCAAGGGATGCCTCGGTCTTGACCGCGGCGTCTTCGTAGCGCTGCAGGTCCGCGTCATAGCGCGCCGCTTCGAATTCCTCGTTGCCGAAGTACTTCACCGTCTCGTAGTTGAGCAGGCTGTCGATCGCGCGTGCGTTGGCGAGGCTTTCCGCTTCGTTCATCGCGCGCACCCCCGCGGTGCGCCATTCGGTGATCCAGATGGTCACGCCGATGTAGAGCAGCATCGTCGCCAGCGTCACGATCGCGTAGCGCCAGTCGAAGGTGCGCAGCAGCAGCACGATCACCACGATGATTTCGAACAGGGTGGGAATGATGTTGAACACCACCCAGCCCAGCAGGTTGTAGACGCCGCGCGTGCCCCGCGAGATGTCGCGGCCGATCCCGCCGGTGTGTCGGTCGAGGTGGAACCGCAGCGAAAGCTGGTGCAGGTGCCGGAACGCATCGAGCCCGGACGCACGCATCGCGCGCTGGCTGACCCGCTCGAACACGGTGTCGCGCAGTTGTCCGAACAGCGAACCGATCAACCGCAGCAGGCCGTACAGGGCGATCATCGCGATCGGCACCGTCAGCATCGCGATGCGCGGGTCGAGCTGGTCCACGATGTGCTTGAACGCAATGGGCACGCCGACCGTGGCGACCTTGGCGATCACCAGCAACGTCGCGGCGACGAGCATCCGCCCCGGGAAGCGGCGAACGTACGGCCAGAGCATCACGAGCGCGCGGCGTTCGCGCGCCGGCTTGCGGACGGTTTGGGTCATCGCACGATCATGGGGGCGGCAAGTCCCGGCTTCCAGCCTTCCAGCGATCCGCGTCGAATGCTCGTTCCGGCCGCGGCTAAAATGGCAAGCCACTTCCGACTGCCCGCCAGCCATGACCTTCCGCACCCGTTTCGCCCCCAGCCCGACCGGCTACCTGCACATCGGCGGCGCGCGCACCGCGCTGTATTGCTGGCTGGAGGCGCGCCACCGCGGCGGACAATTCATCCTCAGGATCGAGGACACCGACCGCGAGCGTTCCACGGAGGCCGCGGTGCAGGCGATCCTGGACGGGATGCACTGGCTCGGCCTCGATCCGGACGAGGGTCCGCACTACCAGACGCAGCGGATGGATCGCTATCGCGAGGTGGCGCAACGGTTGCTGGACGCGGGCAAGGCGTACTGGGCGTACGAATCGAAGGAAGAGCTCGACGCCATGCGCGCGGCGATGAAGGAGCGCGGCGAGAAGCCCCGCTATGACGGGCGCGCACGCGACCAGGACCTGCCGTACCGCGACGATCCGGACCGCGTGCTGCGCTTCAAGGGACCGCAGTCGGGCAGCGTGGTGTTCGAGGACAAGATCAAGGGCCGCATCGAGTGGGCCAACGCCGAACTCGACGACCTGGTGCTGCTGCGTTCGGACGGGTTCCCCACCTACAACTTCGCGGTGGTGGTGGACGACATCGACATGGGCATCACCGAGGTGATCCGCGGCGACGACCACGTCAACAACACGCCGCGCCAGATCAACCTCTACGAAGCGCTGGGCGCAAAGCCGCCCGTGTTCGCGCACCTGCCGATGATCCTCGGCCCGGATGGCCAGAAGCTCTCGAAGCGCCATGGTGCGGTCGGGGTGATGCAGTACCGCGAGGACGGTTACCTGCCGCACGCGCTTTTGAACTACCTGGTGCGGCTCGGCTGGTCGCACGGCGACCAGGAGATCTTCTCGATCCGGGAGATGATCGACCTGTTCGATGTTGCCAGCGTCCACCATTCTGCCGCGCGCTTCGATTTCGCCAAACTGGGCTGGCTCAACCAGCAGTATTTGAAGAACGACGATCCGCGCGAGGTCGCGCGCGAATTGGCGTGGCATCTGAACCGGATGGGCATCGATCCGTCCGCGGGGGGGCCGTCCCTGGTGGACGTGGTGCTCGCGCTGCGCGAGCGCGTACAGACCCTGAAGGCGATGGCCGAGCAGGCGAGGATCTGGTACGCGCCGATCGACGCGTGGGACGACAAGGCGGTGGCGAAGCATCTGCGGGCCGATGGTGCCGCCGACGTGCTGCGCGCGATGCATGTCAAGCTCGCAGGGCTGCCCGAGTGGAAGCCGGACGCCATCCACGCCCTGGTGGCGGAAGTCGCTACCGATCGCGGCATCGGCATGGGCAAGGTCGCGCAACCGCTGCGGGTCGCAATGACCGGCACCGCGGTATCGCCCTCGATCGAGCAGACGGTGCATCTCGCGGGACGCGACGTCGCGCTGAAGCGCATCGACGATGCGATAGCGCGGGCAGCGCCATAGTGGTCGTCATCCCGGCGCAGGCCGGGATCCAGTGGTCGAAGCAAGGTCGAAATGGATCCCGGATCGCCGCTTCGCGGCGCCCGGGATGACGACGTTGGTTGTTGGGCGCTCCCGAGGCCGGAGTCCGCATGAACTCATTGCTGCACAAGCTCCTGCAAGGCGTCGATCCGAATGCACCGGGGGCGTTCCGGGTGCTGTTGCACAACATGCTCGCGCTGGTGCCGTGGTGGCCGCTGGTCTGGTTCACCGTGGGATGCGCGGTCATGGGTGCGGCGATCGGCTGGTGGCGTGGCAGGATCGCGCTCGGCGTCGCGCTCGGTGTGGTCGTCGGTCCCATCGCGTGGATCGCGCTGTGGGCGCTTCCGCCCGGGCGGTATGGTCCGGCGCGCAGACGCGTCGACGCGCGGGCCGCGCCGGAACATCTTCCGCGCTGACGAGCGGAATGTTCTTCCCGGCTTGCAATTGCCTGTGCGCGGCCCGAAATACGCGCGCAGGGCGCCGTTCGCGGGCGCTAGAATGCAGCCATGGCCACCGTTCCCAAAGTCGCCCATCACCATCATCACGACGCCGCGGGTATCGTGCGCGAGGTCGAGCACGAGTGCCGCGCACGTGGGCTGCGCCTGACGCCGTTGCGGCGCGAGGTACTGGTGCTGGTGGCCAGGGCGCGCAAGCCGGTGAAGGCCTACGACCTGCTGGAATCGCTGCGGGACAACCATGCCGGGGCAGCGCCGCCCACGGTGTACCGCGCCCTCGATTTCCTGCTCGAGAATGACTTCATCCACAAGCTGGAATCGATCAACGCCTTCGTTTTCTGCCAGCATCCGGCCGAGGCGCACCAGGTGCCGTTCCTGATTTGCGATGCCTGCGAAAGCGCGACGGAAGTCTGCGACGAAGGCGCTATCGCGAAGCTGATCGAACGGCAGGCGCGGGACTTCGGATTCCGCGCCAAGGCCCAGACGCTGGAAGTCCATGGGTTGTGCAAGGCCTGCGCCGCGGACTGAGGGTTGCGCGGTACGCACTGGGAAAGGCCATGCGTCGCGGTATTGTGCCTTGGACGGGCTGCGGGTAGAATGATATAACATTACTTTCGGACCGGCCAGTTTCCCGCGGCACCGCCAAAACGTTATAATGTTTCGTGCCGGGGCTCCGGCCTCCGACGGGAGGCGCGTCCCGGCACCATCGAGAGGTGTACGAGCAAATGGACATGCGTGCCACCCGCTTCGCGGTCCGGGTTTCTCAACCGGCGATGCGGCCGCGGCTTGCCACCATCGTCGACCGTATTGGCGCCACGGCCTCGCTGTTGTGCGCCGTGCACTGCGCGCTGTTGCCCTTCGTGCTGGCACTGCTGCCCCTGATCGGGCTCGAGTTCCTCGCCGGTCATACGTTCGAGCGCGTGTTCGTGGCCTGCGCCGCCGTGCTGGCGAGCGCCAGCATCTTCGGCGCGTACCGCCATCATCGCCGCCCGCACGCGCTCGTCATCATGTTGCCGGGAATTGCCCTGCTGCTGTTCGGTGTCGCGGTGAACGTCGATGTGCACGTGGCGCTGCATACGGTTGCCGTGGTCAGCGGCGGCGTCCTGGTCGCCAGCGCGCACGTCGCCAACCTCGTCCTCGCCCACCGCCATCACGCCGCCATCCACGCGCACGCGGCGGTGCAGGTCCCGCTTGCGTAGATGTGTCTTCGACAGCGCTTCGGGCGAAGCGGCTGTCGTGGAGCGTCGGCCCAGGCATGGCCGTTCTGGCGCTACAGGAGCTGCGGGATGACGGGGATGCGGCACGATCCGCCGATGCGGCGATCACGAACGATCGCATAGGAACCGCGCGGTGATTGTGTAACGCGGGACCCTCTGTCTAGCCTGCGCGGATGGTGCATCGACATTCCGACGATCATGGGCACGCCCACGGCACCGCGCCGGGTAGCCGTGGCCGGCTGGCGTTCGCGTTTGCGTTGACCCTCGCGATGCTGGTCGGGGAGGCGCTCGGCGGCTGGTGGTCCGGATCCCTGGCGCTGCTCGCCGATGCCGCGCACATGCTGGTCGACGCCGGCGCGTTGGCGCTGGCATGGGCCGCTGTGGTGTTCGCGATGAAGCCCGCCGACACGCGCCGCAGTTTCGGCTATGCGCGGATGGAGGTGCTCGCCGGCTTCACCAACGCGCTGGTGCAGGTGTTGCTGGTCGCATGGATCGTCTACGAGGCGGCCGTCCGGCTCCTCGACCTCGCGAATCTCCACATCCATTCGGGGCCGATGCTGGTGGTCGCGGTGATGGGGCTCCTGGTGAATGCGGTGGTGCTGCGCAGCCTGCACGGTGGCGACAGCGAGGAGCTCAACACCGCCGGCGCGCGGCTGCACGTGCTGGGCGATCTGCTGGGCTCGGTGGCGACGGTGGCTGCCGCACTGCTTGTGCGCTACCTCGGATGGGAATGGGCCGATCCCGCCTTGTCGCTGCTGGTGTCGGTGTTGATCCTTCGCGGCGCATTCGTGTTGCTGAAGCGGTCCTCGCACATTCTGCTGGAAGGGGTGCCCGAGGGCCTGGTGCCGGCGGATATCCGCGCCGCGCTGGAGGCAGCCGATCCGTCGATCGTCGAGATCCACCATCTGCACGTCTGGCAGATCGCATCCGGCTCACGGATGGCGACCCTGCACGCGCGGCTGTGCGACGGCGGCGATGCAAGGCGGACGATCGAGGCCATCCAGCACGTGTTGCGGGACCGCTTTGCAATCCGCCACGTCACCGTGCAGGTCGAATCCAGCGAGTGCCTCGACCGGTCCCACCAAGACACGCGGCCGCACGGCCATTGATCCCGGGTTGGGCCTCACGACCTTCGGACACTTGCGGGTTGCTGTTACCATGCCGGCAGCCGCGCATCCGCGCGGATCCCGACGAAAACCAGCAGGAGCCGACATGGGCAAGGGCGACAAGAAGTCACGCAAGGGCAAGATCTACCGCGGCAGCCACGGCAACGTGCGCCCGCATTCGCCGAAATCGAACTCGGCCGTGAAGGGAACCGCGACCCGCACGCCGGCGGCGCCGCGCGCGCCCGCGAAGAAGGCCCCGGCCCGGAAAACGGCCGCCAAGAAGGCTGCGCCGAAGAAATCGGCGTAGGGCGGACACCGTCCGCTCATGCTTCGCCATCAGCCCCGCGATCGCGGGGCTGATGGTCTCGACCACAGGTGAAGCGGCGATGCGTCGCTCGATGCCGTCGCGGCAGATTCGACCAAGGGCGCGCTAGCCAATCTCACGCCCGCCAGCGAATACCCGCGACGGAAGCGCACCGCCGATCCAGTAGGCGAGTTCCGCGGGACCGCGCGCATCCCAGACAACGATGTCGGCTCGCTGGCCGGGCGCAAGCGTGCCGCGATCCGCGAGGCCGAGTGCGCGCGCCCCGTTCACGGTGACGCAGCGCAACGCCTCCGCGGGCGTCAGCCGGAACAGGGTGCAGGCCATGTTCGCGGCGAGACGCAACGAGCGCAGCGGCGAGGTGCCGGGATTGAGGTCGGTCGCAACCGCCATGGGCACGTTTTGCCCGCGAAGCGCGTCGATCGGCGGCAAACGGGTTTCACGCAACGCATAGAAACTGCCTGGGAGCAACACCGCCACCGTGCCGGCGCCGGCCATCGCCGCGACCGCCTCCGGTCCTGCGCATTCGAGGTGATCGGCAGAGAGGCCGCCGAACGACGCCGCCAGCGCGGCGCCGCCGAGGTCCGACAACTGGTCGGCATGCAATTTCACGGGCAGCCCGAGTTCGCGGGCGCGCTCGAAGCAGCGGCGGACTTCGTCCGGCGTGAACGCGATGCCTTCGCAGAAGGCATCCACGGCGTCGGCGAGGCCTTCTTCGGCCACGCGCGGCAGCCATTCGTCGCACACGCCTGTCACGAATTCATCGCGACGGTCGGCGAACTCCGGCGGCAGCGCATGCAGTCCGAGAAACGTGGTCTTGACCGTGACACCGAGCTCCTTGCCGATCCGGCGCGCGACCCGCAGCATCTTCCTTTCCGTATCGAGATCGAGGCCGTAGCCAGACTTGATTTCAAGCGTGGTCACGCCGTCGCGCAGCAGGCCGCGCGCGCGGGGCAGGGACTCCTCGAAAAGCCGTTCTTCCGATGCGGAACGCGTCGCGCGCACGCTGGACACGATGCCGCCGCCGGCGCGTGCGATGGCCTCGTAGCTTTTGCCGTTGAGCCGCATCTCGAACTCGTCGGCGCGGTCGCCGCCGAACACGAGGTGCGT